>CANRDZ010000036.1 GCA_947629465.1 uncultured Bacilli bacterium
GTCTCCGAGGCGATTCGAACGCCTGACCGATCGCTTAGAAGGCGATTGCTCTATCCAGCTGAGCTACGGGGACAACTAACAAATAAAATTATATAACATTATTTTGATATTTTCAAGTATAGTATCGTCAATTATAACAATAAAAATACCTTTTTTAGATAAAAAAGGCATCAATTAAATTATCATCGACATAAAATATCGTTTCATTAATATCATAAGTATCTCTAACTGATAGAGCAATTGAGTATTTTACTTCTTCAATAATACTATTATCATTTAAACTTAATATTGAATTATTAAAACTTAAATTTACTGAATTTTCTAATATTTCATAATTTTTTAATTCAGCTGAAGCAGTTAAGTAACTTACTAAATTTGTATTAAATGTTGGAGATGATTTTAATTTTTCAATAATTATTTCTATTTTTTCTTTATTTACATTTGTAATAGTTGTAACTGGTGTATAATAATTATATCCATCTGCTTTACTAACGTAATAAATAGTTATTTTAGCTATTTCTTTCATACTTTTTATATCATATACTTTATTAATTCCAAAACTTCTATCTAAAGTATTAGGCAATGTTTTTTTACTATGAGGAAGTTCTTTTAATAATTCACCTTCTATAAAAATCATTATTTTTTTTACTTCTTTTATTTCAGTTAATGAATAAATTATAGCTTCTAGCATTTTTTCTTCATTTTCTTTTTCTACTAATAGTAAATCCTTTGTAAAATTAATTTTTAATAAACCATCATTTAAATCTTTAGAGATAATTTTGGTACCTTCGGGAATTATTTTTTTAAAATTATTAGGTATGTAATTTTTATTTTCTCCTATGGTAAGATTTTTTATGACTTCATCAATTAAATCTAATGTTTTATCGTTTTTTTGAATTGTTTCAAAACGAGATATCATATTATTATTATCTAATAGATATATTGGCATAGTTTTTAAATCATTATAAGTAAGAGTTGTATTTATATTTAACTTATCATTTTTAGGGAAAAAATATATTATGAGTAAAAATAAAAAAGATAGCGAGATAATCATTATTTTTTTTAGGGCAAATCTTTTTAGCAAATTAATCACCTTAATTAATTATATTATAAAAGGAAATGTTTATTCATTCCCTTTAAATTGATAATTCACCTAATTTTAATAATTCTATAACAGCTTGAGCTCGACTTTTTACTCCTAATTTTTGCATAGTATTTGATATATGATTTCGAACAGTTTTTTCACTTATACCTAAAAACTGTGCTATTTCTTTGGTCGTTTTATTAAGGACGAGTAATTCAAAAACTTCTTGTTCCCTTGCTGTCAATATTCCTTTTGTCATTATACCTTCCTTTCAATCATAGTATTTTATGAGAAATTAAGCACTTTTGTGTAATACATATTACTTCTTATAAGTTTTTATTTAATAGTATTTTCAAATTATGTATGATATAATTTAAATAATATAAGGAGATTGGCGATGAAATTAAAAAAAAGTGTGAAAAAAATTATAATTATTGCTGTAATATTATTATTTTTAAGTTTAGGAATATACTCTTTTATTAAGATTAAAGCTAAAATGGCCTATGAAAAAACTTATGAATATAAACTTATATCTTTAGGATATGATGAAAATAATGCTAAAGAAATGGAGAAAATATATAAAAACGAAGAATTAGAATTTATTTTAAAACAAGAAAAAGATAACATTTATTCTAATTTAACAAAAGAAAAATATTTTATATATAATAAATTTTATGACTATATAAATTATTATCAAAAAAATAAGGATAAAGAATTAACTAATATTATCGAAATTGTTAATGCTAATGTTGATAAAGAATATTATACTAATACTACTGCTACAGACTTAACAAAAGGAAATTTAATATTAGTTAACAAATATCATTATTTAGATGAAAATTATGTACCAGAAGATTTAACTACTATATCATTAGATTATGCTTATGGAGAATATGGAAGTCAAAAAATGACTAAAGAAGCTTATGAAGCATTCTTAAATATGTGGAAAGCTAGTCATGACGCTGGATTTTATTTAATAGTTAATTCTTCATATAGAAATTATCAAGAACAACAAGAAACTTACGATGATTATGCTAGAAGTAATGGTACTAATTATGCTGATACTATTGCAGCTAGGCCTGGTTTTTCTGAACATCAAACGGGTCTTACAATTGATGTCTTTGAAAAAGGAACAGGTCAAAAAGATTTTGATACCACTGATTCATATAAATGGTTGAAAGAAAATGCCCATCTTTATGGTTTTATCGAAAGATACCCTAAAGATAAAGAAAATATTACAGGTTATACTTATGAATCTTGGCATTATCGTTATGTTGGTGTAGAAGCTGCAACTTATATATATGAAAATCATATAACATTTGATGAATATTATGCCTACTTTGTCAAGTAGGCATTTTCTTTCTTAAACATATTTAATAAGAACGAAAAATTTGATATAATATGTTGTAGGTGAAATATGTGAATTACCCTAACAAAATAAAAAAAGAATATCATAAAAATATTAATTATGCTAATAGAGGTATGGATTTAGAAAGTATTATTAATGAAGCAAATGAATATTATTTAGAACATGATTTAGCTCTTATATATAAAAAACCTACTCCTATTGGGGTAGTTAAAGTAAGTTATGAAAATAATAGACAAATTATAAATAAAGCATATTTTGCTACTCAATCAACACTTGATTATAATGGTTTATATAAAGGAAAATATATTGAATTTGATGCTAAAAATACCGAATCAAAAACATCTTTTCCTTTAAATAATGTTCATTTACATCAAATAAAACATATAAGAAATGTAATAAAACATGGAGGTATTGTTTTTTTAATTATTAAAATTAATGCTCAATTTTATTTACTAAATGGTCCAGATTTTATTTATTTTATTGATAATAATAAAAGAAAAAGTATACCTTATGAATATATTAAAGAATATGGATATAATTTAGAATATAATTATAATAAAGGGCTTAATTATTTATCAATTGTTGATTTAATTGGAGGATTTGAAAATAATGGAAAAAAATAATATTAAAAAAAATATTAGTAATGTAAAAGAAAAGATAAAAAATAAATTACCAAAGAAAGAAAAAGTAAAAAAAGATAAAGAAAAAAAAGTATTATGGAAAACTATTTTAAATGTTTTATTAGTTTTGGCTATATTATTTATTAGTGTTGGTTTACTTTTTGCTCTTTATATTGTAATTTCATCTCCTGATTTTGAAAAAGATAAATTATATCAAATTGAACCAACTATATTGTATGATAAAAATGGAGATGAATTAGCCCGTGTTGGTGCTGCTAATGCTACTGTTGTTACTTATGATGAGATTCCTGATGTTTTAATTGATGCTTTAGTAGCTACTGAAGATTCAAGATTTTTTCAACATAATGGAATTGATTTATTTAGATTTTTAAAAGCTTCTATTCTTCAATTACTTGGACAAGGTGATGCTGGTGGAGCTTCAACATTAGATATGCAAGTTATTAAAAATAGATATACTGGTAATGATTCTAATACAGGACCTGGGGCAAATAAAATAGAAGAAATTGTTCGTAAATTTCAAGATGTATATATGTCAGTTTTTAAATTAGAAGCTAAATATACTAAAGAAGAAATTATTGAATTTTATTTAAATACTTTCCAATTTGGAGGAGGAAATATTAATTATAGGGGTACTTTTGGGATAGAACAAGCATGTCAATACTTTTTTGGTAAATCTAGTAAAGATATAAATTTAGCTGAAGCTTCCATTATAGCAGGAATGTTTCAAGCACCTTCTAGATTTAATCCTTTTAAAAATCCTGAAGGATGTAAAACTAGACAAAAAACTGTATTACAATTAATGGTTAGACATGGTTATATTACTGAAGAACAAATGAATGATGTTTTAGCTATTCCAATTGAATCATTATTAATAGAACATGAAGAAAATAATATGGAAGTTGATAGTAGTCAAGCCTTTATTGATTATGTTTTAGATGAAGTATCTGAAGATCTTGGAATTGATGCAAGGACTTCTTCTCTACTTATCTATACAACTTTTGATCCTAGTGTTCAAGCTGTTTTAGAAAAGGTTGAAGACGGTAAAGTTTACGAATTTAGAAATGAAAAAGAAAATGAAGGTATAGCTGTAACTTCAACTAAAGATGGTTCTGTTGTAGCTTTATCAGGAGGTAGAAATTATCAAGCCCAATCAAATAACTGGTCAGTGGATTTAAAAAGTCAACCTGGTTCAACTGCAAAACCTTTAGTTGAATATGCAATGTATATAGAAAATATAAGTAAAAGTACTTATGCAATGTTTTTAGATGAACCTACTACTTATTCAACTGGACAATCTTTTGGTAATTATGATGGTGATTTTGATGGTATGATTACAATGCGTTGGGCTGTTAAAGACTCTCGTAATGTTCCTGCTGTTCTTGCTTTTAAAGAATTAGCTAAAAAAGATCTTAATATTATGATAGACTTTTTAGATAGTGTTAATATTCATCCAGAAGATGATGGTGAATTATATGAGTCTAACGCTATTGGAGGTTGGAAATATGGGGTATCACCTTTAACTATGTCAGCAGCTTATGGTGCTTTTGCAAGAGGTGGATATTATATTGAACCTTATGGATATACTAAAGTTATTGAAACTTTAAATAATAATAATGAAATTACTCATAGTTATACTAAAAAGAAAGTTATGGAAGAATCTACTGCTTATTTAATGACTAATCTTTTAATAAGTGCTTATGGTGGTTATCAAGGGCCTTCAAATACTGATGTCGCTGGTAAAACTGGTACAACTAATTTAGATGATGTTACTTTAGATAAATATGGGCTTAAAAAAGGTAGAGTTATGGATATTTGGATGATGACTTACTCTCCTAGTTATTCTATAGGACTTTGGGTTGGATATGATCATATTTATGAAAATGCTGAAGAAAATGGTTGGTATTTTACAAGTAATTTAGGTAGTAAAGCTAGACGTTCAATAATGAATTATTTAGCTAAAAATATTCACAAAAAAAATGAACATTTTGTTGTTCCTAAAAATGTTGTTAATGTAAATATAGAAGAAGGAACTTTCCCTCCTCAATTATGTAGTCCATTTACACCAAATAATGATGCTGAAGATTTATGCTTAAGTGAATGGTTTGTAAAAGGTACTGAACCTACAGATGTATCAAATAGATATAATACATTAGATAATCCAACTAATGGTTCTTATACTTATAATGATAATACAATTACATTAAATTGGAATGAAATTAAAACACCTGATCCAATTGATCCTACTTATTTAGATAAATATTTTAAAACTTATTATGGTGATTATTTTGATAAATATTATAATGAAAGAATAAGTTACAATAATAAAAAAATTGGTACATTAGGTTATCGTATTTATTTAGTATCTTCAGATGGTGTTGAAACTGAAATTGGTTATACTAGTAGTAATACTTATAGTTATAATATTACTACTAATGGAGATTATACTTTTAAAATAAAATCTTCATACTCTATTTTTAAAGACAATATGAGTAGTGGTTTAGTAATTACTACTAAAACAAATGATAGTAGTCAAAGCAATCCTGATGATAATTCTAATGAGGATACAGGTTTAAATTAAAAGTTAAAAAAAAGGGATGTTAGAAAATAAATAAAATATTTTCTTAACATCTTCTTTTTTTAAGCTATTTTTTCAAATTTATCTTTACCTACTCCACAAATTGGACATACCCAATCATCTGGTAAATCTTCAAATTTAATTTTTGTTTCAGCTTCATCGTAAATATGACCACAAATAGTACAACGATACTTTACACTAGAAGAAGCATTTATTTCTTTTTCAATATAAGTTGGAGCATTTTTAGATGAAGTCCCTTTCATATTATTTTGATAATATTCATATGTTAAAACTTTATCATCATTTAATACTTCAATTTTATTAACTTTAACTAAAAATATATCATGAGTATTTACATCAATTATATTAATTACTTCACCAATAATATAACTACAGGCATTCTCTTTAATATAAACTGTATTATTAAAATAATCATAATCAATATCTTTAAATTTATTAATATCTTTAGAAGAATAAAAACCAAATTTATTAATAAAATCTTTATTAGTATTAATACTTAATATTGAAATAGATAATTTATGACTTTTTTTGATTATTTCATTAGTATAATTATTTTTATTTATAGATACTGCAATAATTGGTCCTTTTGAAGTTATTTGAACAACTGTATTAACTATACATCCACTTAAAATATCATCACTATTACTTGCTACTAAATACATGCCATAAGATATTTTTTTAAAAACTTCCTTATCCATTAAATAAAATCACCTCATAGTGCTTAAATTGATAATTTTTTCAACTTCTCCTCTTACATTTTCAAATGTAAATGGTTTAGCTAAAACATCTACTATGTCATAATTAAAGGCTCTATCTATACGATCTTTTTGAACATCACCAGTTATTATACATACAGGAATTCTTTTAAATAAATTATTTTCTTTAAAATAATCTAATACTGCAAAGCCATCTACTTCAGGCATATTTAAGTCTAAAAGCATTCCTATTATTGTATCATCAATATTATTTTTTATAATATCTATAGCTTCTTTACCATTATAAGCCACTAATATTTCATATTCATCTCTAAAAGCATGATCAACAATATTACTAATTATTTTTGAATCATCTGCTACTAAAATTTTTTTCATTAATTTTCTCCTATCCTAAATATTTTTTTGCCAATTCTGTATATTTGTCTATTTCTTTAATTAATTTACTATACTCCTTTTTTACTTCATCAATATTATTTGCTTTACTTGCCATTTCATGAGCATATGCTATATCAAATAATGACATAAAACCTAAATATTTAGAATCACTTTTAATTGCATGAACTAAAATTGCATAATCTTCCATATTTTGATCTTTTAAATATTTATCAAGATTTGGTACTCTCTCTTTATTTTCTTCTAAAAATGTTTCTAATGTTTCATCATAAAAGCTTAAATCTCCTAAATATTCCAATGCTTTTTCTAAATCTACTCCATTATCTGTTAATATACTGACATCTTTCATATAAATCTCCTATTCTTAAATAAATTATAACATACTTTTTATTATTTAGCATTTAAATATTTTCTTAAGATTCTTTCTAATTCACCTTTATCAATTGGTTTAGATAAATAATCATTAAAACCAGATTTTAAATATTTTTCTTTCATTCCAGCTATTGCATTAGCAGTAAGAGCAATTACAGGTGTATTAAATCCTTCAATTTCTTGTAATTTTTTAAATGTTTCTACTCCACTCATTTTTGGCATCATATCATCCATTAATATTAAATCATAATTATTTCCTTCTTCAATTTTCTTTAAGCAATCAAAACCGCTAGATACTTCTTCTGTTGTTATTTTGTATGTAGAAAGTAATCTTGCTGCAACTTTTAAATTAATTAAATTATCATCTACTATTAAAACTTTCTTACCTTTAACAGCAATAGTTTTGGATACCTTTTTTTCTTTGATTTCTTCTTTTTTCTCTTTATTAACAATTTTTTGATCTAAAGCTACAGTAAAAGTTGAACCTTCACCATAAATTGAATCTACAACAATATTGCCATGCATTAAGTCAATTAATTTTTTAGTAATTGCTAATCCTAAACCTGTTCCTTCAATAGTCATATTTTTTTCTAAATCAAAACGTTCAAATTTAGTAAATAATTTATCAATATTATCCTTTTTTATACCAATTCCACTATCTTTAACACTTATTATTAATCGACATACACCATTTTTTTTAACTGTACTTACTTTTAATTCAACAAAACCTTCTTTAGTATATTTAACTGCATTAGTTAATAAATTAAGAACAATTTGTTTAACTCTTACATAATCTCCATTAAGATAATCTGGAATATCTTTGTCAATAGATACTCTAAAATCTAATGGTTTGTCGCCAATTCTAGCTTTTGTTAATTTAACTAATTCATCAAATATTTTACTTGGTTCATATATAGTATTAACTATCTCTAATTTATTAGCTTCTATTTTAGAAATATCTAAAATTCCATTTACTATTTCAAGTAAATTTTGAGAAGCAGCTATTATATCTCTTGCTTCATCTTTAATAACTTTAATATCATCTTCTTCCAAGATTAATTGACTAAAGCCATCGATTGCATTAAGAGGTGTTCTTATTTCATGAGACATATTAGATAAAAAGTCTGTTTTAGCATTATTAGCTTTTTCAGCCTGACTTTTAGCAATATTTAATTGTTCAATCATTTTTAAATCGGGATTTTCAATAGTAAAATACATTAAAACACAAATTAATGTTTCTACATAAGTTATTAATAATAATTGTGGAAAAATATTTTGAATAACAACAGCAATAGTTCCTAAAACGAAGAAAATAAAAGCAGGGATATATTTTTTATTTAAAATATTCTTATAATTTTTAATAAGGATAATAAAAATAATAATTATCATTATACTACAAATAAAATATGTAAAATTTACGCACAATCCTGTTGTATAACGAGTTTGAAAATTATCTTTTATTATTAACTCAATAGGTAATATATATGTTATGATACAGCAAATAATAATCAATATCAATAAAATTTTTTTTAATTTTTTGTTCTGACCAATTTTTTTTTCAGATGAAATATTATAAATATAAATAGTAAATAAAAGAGTCCAAATTTGTAAATATATTAAATAGGATTTTAAAATAAAATTGCTAAATATAGAATATTTATTGTATATCAAAGCTGCTAAAGTACATAACATTTCTATAAGTAATCCAAAATAATTTAAAATCAATAAAATTTTATAAATTTTTGTTTCACTATTTTTTATGTAACCTTTTTTAAAAAAAATAATTATCATTAATATAGAAAAAGGCATTGCACATAACGGAAAAAAAATACCACTACTCATGTTATCACCATCTATTTTAGATTATACCATAATAAATCAATTAAAAAAATGTATTTTTTATACATTTTTTAATCTAGTTAATTTTTTACTTTTTGATAGTTTTTCAATAGCATCCTTTTCTAATAATGCATAGTCAACTTTATCTGTTCCTTTTTTCCTTGGTAATTCAGAAATGAATTCTATGTAACTTGGAATTTCATAAGGTTTTAATTGCACGATACCTGCATCAGTTTGAATTGGCATGTAAAACATTTCATTAATTATTTCTTCTATATTATTGCAACTTCGATAATTTTCATTTAAAACAATATAGGCTTTATTAACATATAATAAATCATTATCCGGAACTTTAACAACAGCACAATCTTTTACATATTTAAAATAGGATATAAAATTTTGAATTTTATCACAGTAAACTTTATTTAATGAAGACATAATGTAAAATCTAGAATTTCTGCCTGTTATGTAAAAATATCCATCTTGATCTATATATCCTAATGTTTCAGTATTAAAATATTCAGTATTATTAATTACAATTTTAGATTTAGCAGTAAGCTCTGGATTTTTATAATATTCTTTGAATATATGTTTTCCACTTACAAGTAATAATCCTTCTTCACCATATTTTTTTTCTTTATGCGTTTCTGGATCAATTATCATTACTTTACTACCAACAATAATTTTTCCTGCTGTTTCTTGTTTTAATGGTACTCCAACTGGCGTGGATCCAATGCTTACTGTTTCGGCATTACCAGCTCCATTTCCAATTTCAAGATTTTTTACTCCATGTAATTTAAAAAATTCGTATCCTCTTTGAGCATGTTGAACTGTCAAAAAATCTCCTCCTGAAATAAAATGTGTAACTGAAGATAAATCTTGTTTTGCAGGAATATTATTTATAGTTAAATCTAATAAAGCTGGACTTCCAAATACAATACTAGGTTGTTTTTTATAGTAATATGATATGGTATCTTTACTAATGTCTGGAGCTAAAATTGCCTCTTTACCCCATAATAAAGAAGTCAATGCACTAGTAATTAAACCATATGGATAAGAAAATGGTACACATACAAGAGTTTTTGGGCCTTTTATGTTTTCTGTATGACTTGTATTTTTAGCATAAATTTCAGCTGCTAAAACATTCTCATTTGTTAAAACAACTTCTTTAGATTTACCTGTTGTACCACTTGTATATAAAATTAATGCGTTTTCTTTTCCAAAATGAGGAAATTCAAGCATTCTTTTTTTATACTTCGCAATAGTTCCTAGCATATTAAAATCTATGTGATAACCTTTTTCACTTAATTTTTCATTTAAATTTAAAGTATTAATCTTACTTCTATCTAATGTAATTATATACTTTACATTTGTTTTTTCTTTTATTTTTTTATTAAAATCATCATTTTTGTCATAATTTATATATATTGGAGATTCAAATAAGTTAATATAATCCGCTATTCCATCAATGCCTAATGAAGGATCTAAAAAAGTTATTACTGCTCCAATTCTATTACAAGCAAAAAAGGCAGCTAAAGCTTGATAAAAATTAGGCATCGCAATTGAAATAATATCACCTTTTTTTACTCCTAATTCTTTTAATGCCTTTGATATTGTAACTGAATCTTTTAAAAGTTGACCATAACTTGCTTTTAAATCCAAACAATCTATTGCAGAATTATTTAAATAAAATGAACTTAAAAGTTTTAATGTAGTATAAATATCCATATTAGGAATTATAGGATTTTTTTCAAAATAAGTAGAATTTATACTTTGAGGATTATCTATAGAAGGATATCCAGTTAATTTTTTTTCTTTCATTTTTTTCTCTCTTTCTTTTCAACTTATATACTAATTTATTTGAAAAAAAATGTCAAATAAATTTGACACTTTTCGTGCAAAAATTAATTATTATATAACTTTTATTTTACTAATGTTAAATTTTTTTCTGATTTTAAATCTTTAATTTCCAAAATATCTTCTAATATTTTTAATTCAAAGGCAAGTTTAATAGCTGGATGAATAATAGCATCGTCTCTTTCATAAGCATATCTTGATACATCAATAACTTTTCTTCCATTTGGTAATATAACTATTTTTTTATCTTTTTCTTTTAGAACATCAGGTTGATAATTAACGGTTAATCTATTATGGCTCCGATTGGAACCCATAAATAAACTTATTCCATTAGTTGGATCTAAGGTAAATTGAGTTCCTGTCCAGCCAGCTGAAGCTAAAGAATTGCCACTTAATATATGATGAACTTCACTTAAAGATAAAATAGGATTTTTAGAATAACAAAGCATGCCTAAATATTGAGTAGCACTTTTACTTCCATCTGATTTAGTATAAATATATCCCGTTCTATTTTTAGCCATTTCATCTCTTAAATGGTTACTTATAATACTATTAGTAATTAAAGCATTAGCTAATTTTTGCATATCTTGGGCTGTAGAAAATAAACCAGCATGTCCACTTAAATTGCCATCTGGCTGACCTAATATTCTAGCTTTATCATCACTAGATATTCCTTTTTTTATGTAATTTCTTTCTATTACATTACCATCTTTATATAATCTAACATCACAATTATTTGAGGCAACTAAATCTATCTTATCATCATCTATTTTAACTAAAGTATCTTTCATTTGTAAGGGGTTTAGAATATACTTTTTTAAAAATTTATAATATTCCATTCCACTTACCTTTTCAATAACATATTTTAAAATCATAGAAGCAAAGTCATTATAATTACTTTCTCCTTTTTTTAATTCTTTAGGAAAAACTGTAAATAAAATGCTTTCTGCTTCTTCTTTACTTTGAGCACTACTAACTCTTTTTTGAGTACTAAATTGTTTATATATAAGCAAATCAAAAATAGTTATATCTTTTAAATTAACAAATTGAGGAACATATTTTATTACTTCGTCATTAATGTTAAGTTGTCCCATTTCAATTAACTTTAAAATTGTAATACCTGTAAATAATTTAGTAATAGAGGCTAAATCAAAAATTGTATCATTAGAAATAGGGGTAATATTTTGTTCAATATTTCCATTTGAAACTATTACTTCTTCTTTATTACCAGCATAAAAATCATGTTGATAATATTTAGTTTTTAAAGATATAACTATTCCAGGAGTATTCTTTTTAATTAAACAAAAATCTCTAATTAAATCTTCGATATGGGATTTTTTGATTATTATTTGTCTATATTCATCTAAAGATGCATCAGAATTATCTTTTATTATTTTAGCAACTTTTAAAACTAGCGATTCATAATAATCTTTTTTTACTAAATTTTTTTGAGTATAATCAGCTCCAATATTTTGATTTAAGAATAATTTTTCAATATAATTTGAATAGTTCATAATATCCTTTTATTTTTTTAACTCTTCTAAAATTGTTTTTACAAGTTCTAAACCTACTCTTTTTTCATCATTTGTTTTAGCAGCTTTTATTTTTATTTTATTATCTAACATTTCATATAAAGCATAATAAACTTTTAATTTTTTATTTTCGTCAAAAGTATTATCTGTGTATATTATATAATCTTTATTATCATCATCATTATGATAAGTAGCAATTACTTCACACATAATTGTATTACCATCTTTATCTATTGTTTCAAATTGCATTCTATCCATTTTAAATCTTCTTTCTAAACATTATTATAACAAATAGTAAGCAAAAGAAAAAGTGAACTTAATCACTTTATCTATTTCTAATTAATGAATTTTCAGGTACAAA
>CANRDZ010000037.1 GCA_947629465.1 uncultured Bacilli bacterium
AGATATGAATATGAAACTAATATGTTAATTTTTACTAAAGAAGAAGGTATTAAAATAAAAGAAGTAGAAATTGAAACAATTTATTTAAATAGCAACGCTAATAGTCATTTTAATCCTTTAAAAGATTCAATTTTAATTTATAAATTATTTTTAAAATATTTTTTTGCTTCATTTAGTTCTTTTGTTTTAGACATTATTTTATTCTGTAGTATTTTTGGTATATTAGAAATTAATCAAAAAATTCTTGCTGCCACTATTTTAGCAAGAATAGTTTCTTCAATATATAATTATATAATAAATTCCAATTTAATTTTTAAAAACATGAGTATTCCAACATTAATTAAATATTATATGTTAGTAGTTTTTATGATGTTAGTTTCTGGATGTTTTGTAACTTATTTATATAATTTATTAAGATTACCTGTAATAATAATTAAAATTATTGTTGATGCTATTATTTGGGTAATTAATCTTGTAATTCAACGAGAATTTGTTTTTAAAGGATGGTATGATGAATAAAAAAGTTTTAATTTCACTAATATTAAGTATAATTTTTATAATATTAAGTTTTTTAGTTATTTATGATAAAACCATATTTTTAGATAATAAGATATATAATTTAATAACTTATAATATAACAGACAATATAACTTTAATAAATAAATGCTTTACTTTTTTAGGAAGTACTTTATTTATTATCTTTTTGACAGTTTTCTTTTTTATCTTTTTTCTATTTCGGAAGAAAAAAAATTGTTCCTTTGTTATAGCTTTTGTTATAATTATTTCAACTGTTTTTAATAATGTCGTTAAATTAATAATTAGAAGAAAAAGACCAGAAGTGTTAGCTTTAGTAATTGAAAAATCATTTAGTTTTCCAAGTGGTCATACTATGGCATCAGTATCTCTATATGGTATTCTTATATATATTGTTTTAAAAAGTAATTTAAATAAAAAAGTCAAAATACTATTAAATACAATTTTGATAATTTTACCAATATTAGTAGGTTTAAGCCGTATTTATTTAGGAGCTCACTTTGCATCTGATGTAATAGGGGGAGCAATATTGTCTTTAGCATTACTTTTACTTGAATGCTATTTTATTGATAAAAAAGAAATAATATAGTAGAATAAATTAGTAAGGATTTGATGATATGAAATATTTTAAAATATTTATTTTAGTTTTACTAACTGCTTTAACTTGTAGCTGTTCTTTTAAAAAAAACAATTTAGACAATGCAACAATTTACACAACTTTTTACCCATTAACTTATATTGTAGATTATCTTTATGGTGATAATAGTACAATTACTAGTATTTATCCCGATGATGTTGATTTAGAAAATTATACACTTACTGAAAAGCAAATAAAAGAATATGCTAAAGGTGATTTATTTATTCATTTAGGATATGCAAATGAAAAAAATATAGCTAAATCATTTATTGAAAAAAATAGAAATATGTTAATTATTGATTCTACATATGGAGATTCTTATAGTTTAGAAGTTATAAATGATTTTAGAGAATTGTGGCTAGCTCCAAATAATTATATTAATCTTTTAAAAAATATAAAAAATTCTTTAAAAGAATATATGGATAACGCAGTAAAAGAAGAAGATATAGATCGTTTTTATAATGAATTATATATTAAATTATCTTGGATGGATTCGGAATTAAGAAATATAGCTAAAGAAGCTGCATCTTTTGATAATAATACTTTAGTAATTGCAACTCCATCTCTTAAATTTTTAGAAAATTATGGTTTTGATATTATATGCTTAAAAGATATAGAAGATTCAGGTAATACAAATTCACTAACGGATTTAAAAACAAAATTTAAAAATTCTAAATATAAAAACATTCTTAAATTAAATAGCGAAAGTGAATCAGAATTAATTAAAGATTTAGTAAATAATAACAAAGCTAAAATTGTTAATCTTAATGATATGATTACAAATAGTGATCCAACTAGTGATTATATATCAATTCAAAATGAAAATATTGCTGCTATAAGAAAAATTTTAATAAATTAGACTTTTAAGTCTATTTTATTTTACTAGTTTTAAAAACAAATGTTTGCAATTTTAAAAAAATTTGTTATAATATAATTAGAGGTGATTAAAAATGGAATTAAAAGAAAAATTGCAAATACTTGCTGACAGTGCAAAATATGATGCTTCTTGTTCATCATCGGGTAGTAGTAGAGAAATTAAAAACGGTTTAGGAAATGCTCATATTTCTGGAATTTGTCATTCTTTTTCAGCTGATGGTCGCTGCATATCGCTTTTAAAAATATTATTAACTAATGTTTGTATATTTGATTGTAAATATTGTTTAAATCGAAGAAGTAATAATATTAAAAGAGCCATTTTTTCACCAGAAGAAATATGTGAAATAACGATTAATTTTTACCGAAGGAATTATATAGAAGGGCTTTTTTTATCTTCGGGTATTATTAAATCACCGGACTATACAATGGAATTATTAATTAAAACAATAAGTATGTTAAGAAATAAATATCATTTTGGTGGTTATATTCATGTTAAAGCTATTCCTGGTGCTAGTGAAGTTTTATTAAAAAAATTAGGAAGTTTAACTGACCGAATGAGTGCAAATATTGAATTACCAACTGAAGGAGGATTAAAGTTACTTGCCCCTAATAAGAACATATCTAAAGTAAATCAAATTATGGGATATGTAAGGGATAATCGAAATAAAAATTATGTTCCTGCTGGTCAAAGCACTCAAATGATAGTGGGGGCAACGAATGAGACCGATTTAGATATTATGAAAAAAAGTGAAGAATTATATAAAAATTATAAGTTAAAAAGAGTATTTTATTCCGCTTATGTTGCTATTAATAAAGATCAAAATTTACCTAGTTTAAAAATGCCTCCTTTAAAAAGAGAGAACAGATTATATCAAGCGGATTGGTTATTACGATACTATGGATTTAAAGTTAATGATTTGTTAGATAATAAAAATCCTAATTTTAATATTTTAGTAGATCCTAAAGTTTCTTGGAGTATTCAGCATTTAGATGAATATCCTAAAGAAATAAATAATTGTACTTATAACGAATTATTAAAGGTACCAGGTATAGGTATAACTTCTGCCAAAAGAATTATTTCTGCTAGAAAATATTTTAAATTAAACTTTATAGATTTAAAAAAAATGGGAGTTGTATTAAAAAGAGCAAATTATTTTATAACTTGCAATGGAAAATATAATATTAATAATGAATTTATTACGCCAAAATTTATTGAAAGCAATTTGATATTAGAAGAAAAAGGTAATAATAAAATATCTAATGGGGAACAATTGAGGTTGTTTAATGAATAATATATATTTATATGATGGTAATTTTCAAAAATTATTAAGTTTATTAATATATTTACTTAAAAACAAAATAAAACCTACTAATATAAAATTAAAAAATTATAATGGAAGTTTATTTGATTATTTAATAAATCTTGATTTAAATTATAAAAATGTAATAGATATTTTTATTAAAGAATTCGGTTATTATAATTTTCAGCTAATCTATAACGTATTTATATCAAATGAAGAAAATAAAGAAATAATTATTTATTATTATCTATTAAATTATTCCAAATATCGTGAAAAATTACCTCAAATGCGGAATCTTAAATGTGTAAGAGAAGTATTAAGAATTAGTAAAAAAGTAAAAAATGAAGCCCATCGTTTTAAGGGCTTTCTACGATTTAAAGAATTAAAAAATCATATCTTATACGCTACGATGAGCCCAGATAATAATATTATTGAAATTCTTTCTTTGCATTTTAAAAAGAGATTAAAAAATGAATATTGGCTAATAAAAGATGAAAAAAGGAAAATAATAAGTATATATGATAAAAAAGAATTTTATATATTAAGTGAAAATAATATTAATTTAACTGATTTAATTTTGAGTGAAAATGAATTAGAAATTGAAGATTTATGGAAAACATTTTATTCTACTATAAGTATTAAAGAAAGACAAAATGATAGATGTCGTATGAATTTTATGCCTAAAAAATATTGGCAATATATATTGGAAGTGAGTGATAAATAATGAAACAAGTTGTAAGTGGTAAAATTTTAAAAGCCAAAATAAATGAAGCTGTTAATCTTTTATGTAATACTGTAAAAACTACATTAGGACCAAAAGGAAGTAATGCTATTATAGATCATTCAGCATTTAGTCCTTTTATAACTAATGATGGTGTCACAATAGCGGAAAACATTGAAAGTGATGATGAAGTAATTAATACAATTTTAGAATTAGTTAAAGAAGCATCAATTAAAACAAATGAAACTGTTGGAGATGGAACCACTACAACATTAGTTTTTTTGCAAAGTATTTTTAAAGAAGGAGCTAATCTTATCAATAATGGAGTAAATCCAATTATTTTAAAAGAAGAATTATTAAAAGCTTTAGATGAAGTAAAAAAGAGTATAATATCTTATAGTAAAATTCCATCTAAAGAAGAATTAAAATATATTGCTAATATTTCAGCTAATGATGAAAAGATAGGAAAAATTATTAGTGAAGTATTTTTAAAAATATTAAATAAAAATGCAATATATATAAAAGAAGGAAATAGTACAGAGACAAAAATAAATTATTTAACTGGTTATAAAATTGATAGTGATTTAGCATCTCCATATTTTTTAAGTAATATTAATGGAATAAATCTTGATACAGTTAAAATTTTACTTATTAATTATCATTTAGAAAATTTAGAAGATATAAGTAATATCATCAATAATATATTACTAACCAAAGATAATTTAGTAATTATTGCTAATAGTTATAATAATTATTTAACTGAAGAAATAATAAATATAAATAACTCTAACAATACATCAATAATTTTATTAAATATTTTGGAATATGGATATAAAAGAATGGAAATAATGGAAGATTTAGCTGCTATAACAGGAGCTAAAATAATTAATAATTCTTCATTTTTTGATTCTAATGTTTTAGGAATAGTAGATAATATATCTATAACAAAAGAATACTCTTTATTTAATTTTAAATTTAATGATCAAGTAAAAAAAAGAGTAGTGGAATTAAATAATTTATTAAATAAGGAAAATAATGATTATGAATTTATTTCAAATCGTTTAACTATGTTTGAAAAAGGAAGTGCTACTATTGAAGTTGGGGGATTGACGAAAATTGAAAAAAGAGAAAAGAAAATGCGGTTTGATGATGCATTGTGGGCTATAAGTGAAGCTTCTTTAGGCATTTCGGCTGGATCTGGCATTACTCCTTGTTTAATAAGTAATACATTAAATCAAAAAACTGATGGATCTAAAATATTAAAGAAAGCTTTAGAAGAACCCTTGAAAGTAATTTTAAGCAATGCTGGAAAAAATGAAGAAATAATAAATACAATTAGAGAAAAAGATTACAAAATTTTATATAATGTTAAAACAGATAAATATGAAGATGTTAATAATACTATGGTATTAGATCCAACTAGTGTAATTATAGAGTCAATAAGTAATGCTGTTTCTATTGCCTCTCTTCTTCTTACTACCGATAATTTAATAATTAATGAATATAAAAATAAATTAAACAAAATAAATGAATATAGCGATTACTAATTTAAAATACATAAACACTAAAATAAAGCTAAATAAACCAAAAATAAGCAATTGACTAAGCCTATAAATTATGGTAAACTATATTAGTAACCGTTTGGTATGGAGTAGTACTCAAGAGGCTGAAGAGGCGCCCCTGCTAAGGGTGTAGGACGGGTAACTGTCGCGAGAGTTCAAATCTCTCCTGCTCCGCCATTAAGAAATTTAAATCCCTAGCATATGGGATTTTTATTTTAAAAATTTAATTTTGAAGGAGGCAGAGGATGAAAATAAATTTAAAAAATATAGCTATTAAAACAGGAATTTCCATAGTAGTAGTTAGTGCAACTTTAGGATGTGGAATAGCTATCGAAGATGCAGTAATTGATCATGAAAAAATGATATGTCCTATTACAGAAATTGAAAATGCACTAGGGTTTGATGGAAATATTCATCAACAAAAAAGAATAACAGAAGAAAAATTATATATGGAAAATAGTCTTTTGGAAAATATTTTGCCTGAAGATTATAATTTTATTCGCTAGAAGTTTTAAAAACTTCTTTTTTTTATTTTAATTTTAAGATATAATAACTTTATGAGCATTTTAATAGGAAAAATCAAGAGCACAATATATTATAATGAGGCAAACAGTTATTTAGTTGCTCTTTTTCGCGTATCAAAGGTAGAAAATGAAGTTGATAATGAATTTTTAAAAAAAACTATTACGATAACTGGTAATTTACTTGATTTAAAATTAGAGACACCTCTTAAATTAAAAGGAACATATATTTTTCATGAAAAATTTGGAAATCAATTTAAATTTGATGATTATGAATATATAGTTCCAAATGAAAATGAAGATATAATAGATTTTTTAAGTAGTTCTTTTGTCAAAGGTTGTGGTAAAAAAACTGCTGAAAAAATAGTAGAATTATATGGTAATAAATCTCTAGAAATAATAAAAGAAAACAAATTTGCTTTAGATAAAGTAGATGGTATAAATGAATCAAAAAGAGATAAAATTTATGAATCATTGATGAATTATACGAAGAGTTCAGATATAATATTAAAATTAAAAAATTTAGGATTTTCTATTGAAGAAGCTGGTAAAATTTATTTAAAATTTAAAGATAGGATAAATGATATATTAGATAATAATATATATTTATTAAATGATATAATTGATTTTAAAAGATTAGATAATATATTTTTAAATAATTATAAAGATCCTTATGATAAAAGAAGAGTAAAAGCATGTATATTAGAAGTAATGAAAGCAATTTCCATAAATACTGGAGATATATATAGTCATAAGACTGATGTTTATGCTTATTTAGAACGTTTATTTAAAATACAAATAGATTATGAATTATTTACTTTATATTTAGAAGAATTAGAAAAAGATTTATTTATTATAATCGATGATGAAGATATATATCTTCAAGAAAATTATGAATCTGAAGTTGTTATTGCGGAATTTTTAAAGAAGATTGCTGATAAAAAAATTATAAATTATGATTATACAGAAAAAATTAAGAAAATAGAAGAAAATTTAAAAATTACTTATAATGATGATCAAATAAAAGCAATTACTACGGCTCTAAATAATAATATTACTATTATTTCTGGTGGACCAGGAACAGGTAAAACAACAATTATAAATGCAATAGTTAAATTATATATTGATAAATATAAATTAAATAATATAGATATTTTAAATCAAATAGCTCTTTTAGCACCTACAGGAAGGGCAGCCAAAAAAATGAGTACATCTACTAATTTACCTGCCTCTACAATTCATCGTTATTTAAAATGGAACAAAGATACTAATAGTTTTGGGGTAAATGAAAATAATAAAAATTATCAAAAATTAATAATTGTTGATGAAGTGAGTATGATTGATTCATCGCTTTTTGCATCTTTATTAAAAGGACTATATAGTTATGTAAAACTTGTCCTTGTTGGTGATGCCCATCAATTACCATCAGTAGGTCCAGGAATTGTTTTAAATGATTTAATATCTTCTGATTTATTTAATTATGTTCCCTTAAATATAATTTATCGTCAAAGTGAAAATTCATATATACCTTATTTAGCAAGAGAAATAAAAAATAAAGATTTGACTGAAGAATTTTTATCTAAAAAAGACGATTATAATTTCATTATGACTGAAAGTAAAAATATTTTATTAACTATAAAGAAAATAATTGAAGAAGGAATTAAAAAGGGATATAACGAAAATAATCTACAGGTTTTAGCTCCAATGTATAAAGGTGAAAATGGTATTGATAATTTAAATACAATGTTATGTGAACTATTTAATCCAGATATCGGTCAAAATTTTATATGTTATGGTGAGGTTATTTATAAAGAAGGGGATAAAGTTTTACAATTAGTTAATGATGCCGATAATAATGTTTTTAATGGTGACATTGGTTTTATAAAAAGTATTTCTACTATAAATAAACCATATAAAAAAGAAATAATTACTATTGATTTTGATGGTAATATTATAAATATAGCTAAAAAAGATTTAAAAAATATTAAACATGCTTATGCGATAACGATTCATAAAAGCCAAGGAAGTGAATTTGATCATGTTATAATGCCTGTAACATATCAATATGGAAGTATGTTATATAACAAACTTTTATATACAGGTGTAAGTAGAGCCAAAAAAAGTTTAATTATTATTGGGGATGCAAATATATTTTATAAAGGTACTATGAATGATTATGGAGAAATAAGAAAAACAACTTTAATAAATCGTTTAAAAAAAGAATTTATACATAATAATTATGATAATAACCATAATATAAATGAGGTGAACTTATGAAAAAAATGGAAATGTTAGCATGTATGGGAATGGCTAGTATGATTGGAGTTGGAACTTATATTTTAATGAATAAAAATACCAAAGCTAAAGCAGATAAATTATTAAATAATATTTTAGATAAAGCTAACAATATTACTTCAAATCAAAATAATTAAGTACACATTTTAGTGTACTTTTTAAATAAAATAATATGTTTTTTATTATAATTATAGTATAATTAAAGTAGGAAGTGAAAAAATGAAAAAAGAAGAAGAAGAAAAGATTAATAAGGGTGAATTAAATGAAGTTATTGGTTTATCCAAGAAAATATTAAAACTTCTTTATATAGTATTTATAGCGATGCTTATTTTAGTTGGTATCATTGCTTGTAAAGAATTACTAGTTCATAAAATAATATTAGATATTTTAAAAGTAATTAGTCCATTCTTTATTGGTTTTGTTTTAGCTTGGTTATTAAGACCGGTAGTTAAAAAAATTAATAAAAAAATTAACAATAATACTTTAAGTGCTAGTATTGTTTTTGCTACCTTTGTTCTAGTATTAATTATACTATTATACTTTTTTATTCCTACTGTATATAATGAAGTAAATGAATTAGTTGGTATGATTCCTAATTTAGTAGAAAGAACTACTAATAAAATTAATACTATTTTTAGTAATTTTCAAGAAAGTGGTATAAATTTAAATGAATTTAAAAATAAAATATTAGATACAATTTCTAGTTATAGTACAGAAATTGCAAGTGATCTTCCTAATACTATTATTAGTTTTATAATATCATTATTTAATGGTATCGGAACTTTTGGAATGGGATTAATTATTGGTATTTATTTATTAATTGATTATGATAACATTGGAAAGCATTTTAAAAAATTATATCCATCTCGTATTCAAGATGATATTCATTATTTAACTTCTAGAATAAGTGTTGAAGTAAGAAAATGTGTTAATGGAACATTTTTAGTAGCTTTAATGGTACTAGTTTGTGACTCAATTGGCTTTGCTTTAGTCGGTTTAAGAGCCCCTTTATTATTTGGAGTTATATGTGGTATTACAGATTTAATTCCATTTATTGGACCTTATATAGGGGGAGCAACTGCTGTAATTGTAGGAATTACTCAAGATCCTTTAATTGGAATTGGTACTCTTATAATATGTGTTATAGTTCAAATAGTTGAAAATTACATATTACAACCAATAGTTATGAGTAGAGCTAGTCAAACTCATCCCGTTTTAATAATTATTGCCTTATTAGTATTCGGTCATTTCTTTGGAATTATAGGTATGATTTTAGCTGCTCCAACTCTTACTTTATTAAGAGTAATATTAGATTTTATTAACGAAAAAATAAATAAGAAAAAAATTATTTAAAAAATAAAAAAAATATGTTATATTATATTTGTAATTGATGAAAAAAGATGTATTTAATTAATTATTTAAAGAAAGTTAGTGGTTGATGGAAACTAACAATAAAAATTAAATATTGCTACTTTTGGAGATTAAGCGGATATCCCGTTATAGAATATTAAAGTTAAATAAAGGATGGTACCGTCAATATGACTCCTTGGCATCGTCCTTTTTATATGTTAAGAAAGGTGATTTTATGAGAATATTTTTAATTGCAGGTAAAGCTGGAAGTGGTAAAGCTGAAGTAGCAAAATTAATTAAAGAGTACTACATTTATAAATTAGATAAATGTGTTATAACTGAATATAGTAAAACTTTAAAGAATTTTGCTCAAGAATTATCAGATTGGGATGGTAATCAAAATACTAAACCAAGAGGATATTTGCAAAAATTAGGTGACGATATTAGAAATTATGATGAAAAATTTTTTGTAAAAAGGATGCTTGAAAATTTAAAAATTTATGAAAAATATGTAAATAATGTTATTATTGCCGATGTTAGATATCCAATTGAAATTGAAGAAATAAAATTAAATTATGATAATGTCTATACAATATGTGTTGAAAATCAATTTGGAATAAGCCCACTTACGCTTGAAGAACAATTACATCACTCTGAAACAGCTTTAGATAATTATGCAGAATTTGATTATATAATAGCAAATGATGAAAAGGATAAATTAAAAGAAAAAGTCTTTAAATATTTAGAAGGGATCGAATAATGAAAGCAGATGAATTAAGAAGCAAATATTTAAAATTTTTTGAAAGCAAAAATCATAAAATTATTTCTTCTTCGTCAATAGTACCTGAAAATGATCCGACAGTTTTATTTACAACAGCTGGTATGCATCCTTTAGTTCCTTATCTTTTAGGAGAACATCATCCAGGTGGTAAAAGACTTACTGATGTTCAAAAATGTATAAGAACAAGTGATATAGACGAAGTGGGAGATGCATCTCATCTTACATTTTTTGAAATGCTAGGTAACTGGAGTTTAGGAGATTATTTTAAAAAAGATGCGATTAAATATAGTTATGAATTTTTAACAAGTAAAGATTATTTAGGAATTCCTAAAGAAAAATTATATTTTACAGTTTTTGCTGGCGATGAAACTGCTCCTCGAGATGAAGAAAGTTATAATATTTGGCGTTCTTTAGGCGTAGAAGAAGATCATTTATTTTATTTGCCAAAAGAGAATAATTTTTGGATTTTAGGTAGTGGAGTTGGTCCATGTGGACCAGATACCGAAATGTTTTATGATACTGGAAAACCAGCTTGTAGTAAAGAATGTTCTCCTGCATGTTCATGTGGTAAATATTTAGAAATATGGAATGATGTTTTCATGGAATTTTATAAAGATGAAAACGGAAATTTATCTAAATTATCTCAACAAAACGTTGATACAGGAATGGGGTTAGAAAGAACTATTACTGTTTTAAATGGTTATGAAAGTGTTTATGATTCAGAAATTTTTTCAAAAGTTAAAGAAAAATTAGAAGAATTATCACATACAAAATATGAAGATAATAAAAAATCTTTTAGAATAATCATGGATCATTTAAGAACTAGTACTTTTATTCTAGCTGATGATCATGGTATAACTCCATCTAACATTGGGGCTGGTTACGTACTTCGTCGTCTTTTAAGAAGAACAATAAGACATTTGAAAAAAATAAATATTGAAGAATATGTTTTAAATGATTTAGCAAATATATATATTGATGATTATAAAAATGTATATGAAGAACTCAATCGAAATAAAGATGTTATTTTTAGAGAATTAGAAAAAGAATATAATAAATTTAGTAAAACTTTAAAAGAAGGCGAAAAATTATTTTATAAGACAACTAAACATTTAGAAAATAATATTTTAAATGGTAAAGATGCATTTAAATTATTTGATACTTTTGGTTTTCCTATTGAAATGACTTTAGAACTTGCTAAAGAAAATAATCTAGAAGTAGATATTAAAGGATTTGAAGAAGCTTTTAAAGAACATCAAGAAAAATCAAGAACTATAGATGCTGGATCTTTTAAAGGAGGTTTAGCTGATACATCTGAAGAATCAATTAAATATCATACATTAGCTCATTTATTACTAGCAACTTTACAAGAAATTTATGGTAAAGAAATATATCAAAAAGGTTGTAATATAACTAGTGAAAGAATTCGATTTGATTTTAATTTAGATCATAAATTATCTGATGAAGAAAAGATGAGAATAGAAAATCGTGTCAATGAGATGATCCAAACTAATACACCAGTAACATTTGAAGAAATTCCTTATGAAAAAGCTAAAGAAGAGGGTGCTCATGGTACTTTTGAAAATAAATATGGTGAAATTGTCAAAGTTTATACAATTGGCAATTTATCAAAAGAAATTTGTGGGGGACCTCACGTTACAAATACAGGAGTTTTAGGACATTTTAGAATTATAAAAGAAGAATCTTCAAGTGCAGGTGTTAGAAGAATAAAAGGAATATTAGAATAAACTATCTTTTTGATAGTTTTTTTAAATAAGTAAATATTATTAATTTAAAAGCGCAAATAGAAAGCGCTAATAAAATAAAAGCGCTTGACAAAGGAAAGAAAAAATAATAAACTTTAATTAAGATAGAAAGAGAAAGATAGTCTATGAGAAATAAAAGCAAAATAATGTTCGTATGGGGGGGGGTTATTATTAATACTATTATTAATAATACCAATAACTAAAATAAGAAATAATACTTTAAATGAAGTAGAGATACATAGACAGAAAAAAACTTTAAATAAACAATTTGCAATATATAAAGAACAAAATATGGGAAAAGGGGATCATACTTTAACAACAGATACAACGTTTCCAACGCAAGGATATTTTTTGAATACAACAAAATCAAAATGTATAGATTATCAAGG
>CANRDZ010000038.1 GCA_947629465.1 uncultured Bacilli bacterium
CTGGAGCAAGTGAGCAGAATCGAACTGCCGTCTCAACCTTGGCAAGGTCGCATACTAACCGCTGTACTACACCTGCATGTAGATAAATAATAACAAATTTTTTTGTTTTTTGCAACAATAATTGCTATAATTAATTAAAATTGTTATAATTATTAAGTGGAGAAGGTTAAAATGAAATTGATAAATAAAAATATAAAAAAAATTCATCAATTTATTATTAAATATATATATACTAATAGATTATTTTTAAGTTATTTTATTTTATCTATTATTGGTACAATTATAATAAGAGGGGTTACTGTTGGTAATGCTTTTGATATAAAGCCAATATTATGTGATATAGGATTTATACTCTTACTTGGTTCACTTGGATATTTGATAAAGCCTAAAAATCAATTTATATACTTTATGTCTTTATTAATCTTTTTTACAATATTAGAAACTGTAAATTCTATCTTTTTTATTTTTTATGAAGATTTTGCTTCTTTAGTACAATTATCAACTTTAAATCAAGTTGAAACAGTTGCTGATTCAATTTTTGTAAAATTGCGTTGGATTGACTTTATTTATTTACTTCAACCAATTATTTTTTATCTAATTAATTCAAATTTAAAAAACTCATCTTATTATAATTTAATTGGTAAAATAGAAAAAAAGAAAACAATGGTTTTATCAACAATAATAATTAGTTTATTATTCTTAATTATGACTTTTTCAACTGCTAGTGGAGCCGATTATAGTAGATTAGCAAAACAATGGAATAGAAGACTTAATGTTGAAAGGTTTGGAATTATTCTTTATCAATTAAATGATGCTTTTCAAGCAGTCTTTACTAAAGTTAATACTCTTTTTGGCAGAGATGAAGCAGTAGCGTTATTTAATGAATTTTTTAATGATAATGAAAATGAACATAAAAAAAATAAATATACAGGCATTTTAGAAGGTTATAATATTGTTTATATACATATGGAAAGTATGCAAAATTTTTTAATGGATTTAGAATTTAATGGAAAAGAAGTAGTTCCAAATTTAAAAAGTTTAGCAAATGAAGGAATGTTTTTTAGTAATTTTTATCCTCAAATTGCTTTAGGTACTTCATCAGATGCGGAATATATTATGTTGACTGGTTTACTGCCATCAACAGGTAGTACTGTTTTTTCAAGTTATGCAAATAATACATTTATAACTTTACCTAAAATATTAAAAGAACAAAGAGATTATTATACTTTTAGTATGCATGGTAATCAATCTGTTATGTGGAGTAGAAAAAATATTCATCCTCATTTAGGTTATACCGATATGTATTTTAAAGAATATTTTACTTTTGAAGATTATGATGGAAGTCCTGATAAAGTTGGATTAGGAATTAACGATAAATTATTTTTTGAACAAGCTATTCCAATTTTAGAAAATATTGAGCAAAATCATAAAAATTATTTTGGAACTATAATAACTTTATCTAATCATTCACCATTTAAACATCATGAATCATTTACCTATGATATAAATGATTATTATACTAATGAGGTTACTAACGAAGTTATAAGTACATGTTATTTATGTTCTCGGGATATAGGTAAATATATTGTAAGTAGTCATTATGCTGATGAAGCTTTAGGTGATTTTATTAATTATATTAAAAATAGTGAATATTTTAATAATACTGTTTTTGTATTTTATGGAGATCATGATGCAAAAATGAGTTATAAAGATATGAATTATTTATATAATTATAATTATTTAACTGGTGATTTAAAAGATGAAAGTGATCCAACATATATTCCTTATGATAGTTTTGATCATTATTTAAATAAAAAAACACCTCTTATTATATGGACTAAAAATGAAAAGTTAGCTAAAGTATTTAAAGGTGAAAATGATACTATTATTGGTATGTATGATGTTGCACCAACTTTATATAATATGTTAAACATTGATAATAAATATGTTTTAGGGCATGATATTTTTAATATAAAAGATAATAATATTGTAGTTTTTCCAAGTGGAAATTATTTAACAGATAAAATTTATTATAATATTTCAACTGGAAAATATAAAGAAATAAAAAATAATGTTGTTTTAGATACAGAATATATTGTTAATAATATGGAATATGCTGATAAATTAATAGAAATTGGGAATGCTATAATAAATTATAATTTATTTGCAGATATAGTTAAAGAAGAGGAGTAAAATAGTGGGAAAAAAGTATAAGATTTTATTAAGTGTTATTGTAGTAATTATAATATTTTTGATAATCTTTTTGTTATTTTCATTATTTAATAAAGATGTTAATATTGCTACATATGAAGTTATAGATCAAATTAATGGATATAATTATACTTTAGATGATCGTGATACTAAATTAATGGAAGAAGAATTTAAAAAATTAAAAGATATACTTTTAAGTGATGAAATTAATTATGATGCATATGCTAGTGTACTTAGTAATTTATTTGTTATTGACTTATTTACAATAGCTAATAAAGAAAATAAATATGATGTAGGTAGTTTAGAATATGTATTACCTAGTGTTAAAGATAATTTTAAATTAAATGTTATGGATACAATATATAAATATATAAATGAAGATAATGAATATCCAATAGTAAATAAAATATTAGCTAATACTGTAACTACAACTAAATATAAATATAATAATAAAGAGTATAATGCATATAAAGTTTTAGTAGCCTGGGATTATGAAAAAGATTTGGGGTATTATACTAATGGAGAATTAATTTTAATAAATGAAAATGATATATTATATGTCGTATCATTTAAAGGAGTAGTAGAGAATTGAAAAGAGGATTAAAAAAATTAATTATAACCAATAAGTATAAATTTATAAGCTATTTATTAATAGTAATTTTCTTAATTTTAGCAATTTTTTTATTTTCTTTTTCTATTATAAGATTAAGTAATGTAGAAAATGTTTTAAGAATACTTATGTTATTTTTATTATATATATATTTAGCATTATATATATATAAGGGATATAAATATATAATTAATAAAAACAAAAAGAAATATATAATTTTAAGTATTATTAGTATTATTATTAGCATAATTTTGTTAATATTTTGTTATTATATAAATATTGTAAATGGAACAATAGATTCCATGGCAAATAAAAAAAATAATTATTATACAGGTTATTTAATTACTTTAAAGAATAATAAAAATATTGAAACAGTAGGACTTATAAATGATAAAAATGATATTGAAGGTTATATAATTGCTAATGAGATAATTAAAGATAATAATATTAAATATGAAATTAAATATTATGATAATTATGAAGATATGATAGATGATTTATATAATAATAAAATAGATAGTGCTTTTGTTCAAAGTTCATATGTAAGTTATTTTAATGAAGAATATGATAATATAAAAAATGATACTAAAATATTATATAAAAAGACGATTATAAAAAAGAATAAAGTTAATAATACAAATAAAAAATTAGATAAGCCATTTACTGTTTTATTAATGGGAGTTGATTCAACTGATAATACTATTGAAAGTGCTAATGCTTTTAATGGAGATACTTTAATGTTAATAACTTTTAATCCTAAAACTTTAAATGCAACTATGTTTAGTATTCCAAGAGATTTATATGTACCTATTAGTTGTAAAAAGGGAGCATCTGCTAAAATTAATACTTCTTCTGTAGGAGGTATTGATTGTGTTACAGATACTATTAAAAATCTATTAGGTATAAATGTAGATTATTATGCTAGAATTAATTTTAAAGGTGTAGTTGATTTAGTTGAAGCTTTACATGGAATTAATGTATATGTTACTTATCCATTCTGTGAACAAGATAGTAATAGAGATTTTACAAATCAAATATGTTTAAAAGAAGGATATCAACAATTAAATGGTGAGGAAACATTAGCTTATGCTAGACATCGTCATACTTTACCTACCGGAGATTTACAAAGAATTCAAAATCAACAATTAATTGTAGAAGCTATTGCTAAAAAATTATTATCTTTAAATACTCTTACTGAATTTAGTGATATTTTAGATTCTATAGGAAATAATGTTAGTACTAGTTTTAATCGTAATGAAATTTTATCAATTTATGATATTATGAAACAAATGCTATTAAATGTAATTTCAGATAAAGATGCTATAGTAGTTGAAAAAGCTTATTTAGAAGTATATGATAAAACTATATATAATGAAAAGAGAAATACTTATTCAGCAGCTTTAGGTTATTATGAAAGTAGTTTAAATAAGATAATTGATGCTTTAAAAGTAAATTTAGAATTAAAAAAAGCAACTTTAATAAAAGAATTTAATTTTGATGCCAATACAATATATGAACAAACTTTAATTGGCAAGGGAGAAAAAAATAATATAGATAATCCAACTGTTCCTAATTTTGTTGGTAAAGATGCATCATTTGTAGAAAAATGGGGTAGTGATAATAATATAACCATAAATAAGATAATGGTTGATAGTTCTGATAGTCATTTTAATAGTAATGTTAGTATAGGTTTAGTTGGAGATCAAAGTATAAAAGCTGGAACAAGTTTAACAAATATAAGTTCTATTACAATATATATTAATATTTATTTAGAAAATAATGATGTTGAAGATGAAAATAATGAAGAAGAAAATGAAGATAATATTTTAGATAATGGTTTAGAAGATTTTTTTGATATCAACTAGTTCATTTTCTTTTTTTCATTTATTTTTCACAATTATAATATAGTATAATTTATGTGGTGATGTTATGAATATCTTGGTTGTTGATGATGAAAAATTAATACGAGATGTTATTAGTGAATATTTAACTTTAGCAGGTTTTAAAGTAATTGAAGCTGAAGATGGAATGAAAGCTATAGAAAAGTTTAAAACTAATCATATTAATTTAGTAATAATGGATATTATGATGCCAAATATGGATGGTTATACAGCATGTAAAGAAATAAAAAAGATAAATGAAGTACCTTTTATTATGTTATCAGCTAGAAGTGAAGAATATGATAAATTAATTGGTTTTGATTTAGGAATTGATGATTATGTTACAAAACCATTTAGTCCTAAAGAGTTAGTTGCTAGAGTTAAAGCAATTTTAAAAAGAGATAATAAAGATAATATGCTTACTTTAGCAGGTATTAAAATAGATGATCTTGCTCATGTAGTATATATTGATAATAAAGAAATTATTTTAACTCCTAAAGAATATGATCTGCTTAAATATTTAATTGAAAATAAGAATATTGCTTTATCTAGAGAAAAATTATTATCAAAAATATGGGGATATGATTTTTATGGAGATGATAGAACGATAGATACCCATATAAAAACTTTAAGAGCACATTTAGGTAAATATCGTAATTTAATAAAAACTATAAGAGGAATGGGTTATAAAATTGAATATAAAGAAGAAAATTAGAGGAATAGAATTTAAAACTATTATTACTATAATGCTATTTAATATAGGAATTATTTTAATTATGTGGGGTTGTGAAGAAATAGTTTTTAATGCAGTTTATAAAACTAATCAAATAAAAAAAATTAATACAATTGTAACAGAATTTAATAAAGGAAATAAAGATATATATAATTTAGCAGAAAATTTAGCTTATAATAATGAAGTATGTATAAGTGTTATTGATGAAGATAATGTAGTAATAAACTTTAATACTTTGCAATATGGTTGTTTATTAAATAAAAATAGTTCTATTGTTTATAATATTGCTTCTAAATTTATAAAAGGAAATGAAAAAAGTGATTATTATAAAATAGATAATCCCATAACAAATACTAAAAGTATTTTATATGCTTTTAAAACAAATAATAAAAATATTTTAATCTTTAGTAATTTGGAAAATGTATCTAATTATTTTAAATTATTTAGAATTCAAAATACTTATTTTATTATTTTAATTATTATTTGTTCTATTATTATTTCTGTTTTTATAGCTAGTATAACAACTAAACCGATAAGGGAAATAACTAAAAAAGCAAAAGAAATTGGAAAAGGAAAATATGATATAAAATTTCCTAAAAATGGGGTATTAGAAATTGAAGAATTATCTAATACTTTGGAAGAAGTACAAAAAGAATTAAGTAAAAGTGATGAAATAAAAAGAGATATTTTAGCTAATGTTTCTCATGATTTAAAAACGCCATTAACAATGATAAAAGCTTATGCTGAAATGATTAAAGATATTTCATATAAAGATCCTAAAAAAATGAATGAACATTTGGATATTATAATGGAAGAATCTGATAGATTAACTAATTTAGTTAATGATATATTAGAATTATCAAAAATGCAAAGTGAAAGTTATATGTATAATTATGAAGAATATGATTTAGTTCTAGAAATAAAAAAGATTATTAAAAAATATGAAGTTATGGAGTATTTAGAGAAATATCAATTCATTTTAGAATTACCTAAAAAAGCTATAGTAAAAGCTGATAAAGATAAAATTAATCAAGTTATTTATAATCTTTTAAATAATGCTTTAAATTATACTGGAGATGATAAATTAGTAAAAATTAAATTAAAAAAAGAAAAAGATGAATATTTAGTTGAAATAATTGATACAGGTAAAGGTATAAAAGAAGAAGAAATACCTTACATATGGGATAAATATTATAAAAATGATAAGAATCATCAAAGAAGTTTTGTTTCAACTGGACTTGGATTATCTATTGTTAAAGAAATACTAAATAAACATAATTTTGCTTATGGTGTTAAAAGTAAAGTAGGAAAAGGATCTACATTCTATTTTAAAATTTCATCTATCTAACACTTAATTTTCATAATTAATAATTATAATTTAAAATGAAAGTTGGTGATATATCGATTAAATTATATTTTTAATAAAAAATTTTAAAACTCACACAAATAAAAGAAGAAATACATACTGAAATAATATTTCTTCTTTTTTGATATTTCTTTTTTATTTTAATAAATTCATAATATTAGGAAGAATTTGCTTTTTTCTAGAGACAATATCTTCTAAAAAGGTTCCTTCATCAACTTTTAAACCAAAAGCATCTTTAATAAGATTTTTCGCATTTTCATTAAATAAAATATAAGAACCATTTTTAAAAATATCAGTAATTACAAATAAGAAAACTTTATAATTAGAAGAATTTGCTTCTTTATTTAAATATTTTATATAACTACTTTTTTGTTTTAAAATAGCTTTTGAATTAAGGGTCGTTATTTGACTAATGGCAATATTATCTTTATCTAATTTAAAAGATTTAAAATCCATAAATATTATTTCTTTAATAGATTTAGATTTAACTACATCATTTGCTTTAAACATTTCAATTGCTAATTTTTCTTCATTAATTTGAGTTAATTTTACTAAATCTTTTAACGCTTTTTCATCATCTTTAGTTGTGGTTGGACTTTTTAAAAGAAGAGTATCGGAAATTATCCCAGCAATTAATAAAGAGGCAATATCATTAGGTATTTTAACTTTATTTTCTTTGAATAATTCATAAATAATTGTACATGTTGAACCAACAGTCATACTTCTAAAATTAATGGGTTCCATAGTTCCTAAAGTACCTAATTTATGATGATCTACTATTTCCATTATTTTGGCTTCTTCAAGTCCATCTGCACTTTGACTAATTTCATTATGATCTACTAATATTACTTTTTTAGGACTATAATCTCTTAAGTCTGATAATTTAATTAATCCTAAACATTTACCACTATTATTTAAAACAGGATAATAACTATGTTTTGTTTTATTAACAATATCATTAAAATCAGTTATATCTGTAGATTCATTAACGACTACTAAATCTTTTGTATAATGATAATTTAATATATAATTAGCAAAACTTATAGTAAGTAAAGTATTATATGTATCTTTATTTGTATATATAATATTTATTTTATTTTTAATTGCTAATTTTAAATGTTCATCTTTAAGTTTATTTCCTCCTGTTACAATTAATAATTTAATTTTTTTATTAATTGCTTCTTCAATAATACTATGTCTATCACCAACTATAAGAATACTTTTATTATTAAGATGATTTTGGTTATAGAAAGTAGAACTTCTTAAATCAATATTAGTAATTTCGCCTTCAATTTCATCATTAAATTTTAATACTTCAGTACCATTAATTGCTTCAATTATTTTTTGATAATTTGTTTTTAAAATTACATTATTTTCTAAAATAACTTGTTTAGCTATATCTTTCATAGCAAATACACCAATAAAATTATCTTTTTCATCAACAACAGGTATTGTACTCATATCATTACTTTGCATTGTTAAAAAAGCGTTATATACTGATTCATTTATACTAACTTTAAAATTTTTATGATAATTTACATCTTTTATTTGTAATTTAACATCATTTAGAATATGGGGTGTATCAAATTTAAACTTTTTTAAAACAAATTTAGTTTCTTCATTTATGTTAGATAGCACCCTTGGTTCAGTATTATAACCTAATTCATTTTTTAAATATGAAAGAGCAATAGTGCTACAAACACTATCAGTATCAGGATTTTTGTGCCCAAAAATATATATAATATCTTTCACTTAACAACCACCAAAAAAATTATAACACGTAAAAACATAATAAGCTATAAAAAAATTTTTGACAAAATATTTAGTAAATATTTGTTATATTTAAAATGGTGATAATATGAAAATTAGAGTTTTTGATGAAGAGTGCGAAAAAGATTTAGAAAATAGTGTTAATACTTTTTTAGAAAAAAATATTGATGTTATTGATATTAAATATCAAGTTGCAATAGCAATTAATGGAGAAGAACAATTATATTGCTTTAGCGCTATGATAATTTATCATTAAAAATCTATAACATATACATATTTGTATTGTTAGTATCAAAATCTTCTGATGTTACAATATTAGTAGAATTTTCAATTTTAGTAAGACGGTAATCTAAACGATTTAATTGTCTTTCTATTTTAGCTAGACGGCTTTCTAAATCTGTATTCATTAAAGTTGTTTGATTGGTATTCATTGTGTTATAATTATTTGGAATGGGTCCTTGATAAAAATAATTACTAGCAGCTTGATATGGTGTGCCATTCATATTCATATTGGGATTGTAGGATTGAAAATTACTTTCTGAAAAGAATGAATTCCTTGTTTTTTTCATTAAATACCTCCTACAAACATTATATGTATAATTTAAGGAAGTGATATTTATGCGGATGCGAAATCCTAAATATAAAGATGAAGTTATTAATAAATGTAATTTCTTAATTACTGATGAAATTAATTTTCAAAATAATAATCCTATCCATATAGAAATTGGAATGGGAAAAGGAAATTTTATTTTAAATATGGCTCTTAATAATCCAAATATTAATTTTATAGGTATTGAAAAATATTCATCAGTAGCTAGTGTAGCAATTAAAAAAATGATGGATTATAATTTACCTAATTTAAAAATTATTATTAATGATATTGTTAATTTAGAAAATTTACTTAAAAATAAAGTAGATGCTATTTATCTTAATTTTTCTGATCCATGGCCTAAAAAAAGACATGAAAAGAGAAGATTAACATCTAAAAATTTTTTAGATTTATATAGTAAATTATTTAAAAATAAACAATTAATTGTTCAAAAAACTGATAATGATGATTTATTTAATTATAGTTTAAATTCATTTAAAGAAAATGGTTATAAAATTGTAGAACTTTCTTATGATTTACATAAAGAAAATATTTTTAATGTTATGACAGAGTATGAAGAAAAATTTAGTAATAAAGGAATAAAAATAAAATATTTAAAAGCTATTAAATAAATGTTATAATATTAATAGGAGTTTAGTTATGAAAGTAAAAAAATTAATAATAATTCTTTTATCTTTATTTTTAGTTACTGGATGTACTAATTTATATGATTTAAATACTGATGAAATAATAGATTTATTTAATAAAAAAGAAAATATAGCTAATAATTATCGAAAAGGTTATAGTTTATACATACCTAAAGGTATGTCAATTTTAGATTCAGGAACAAATAATATTATTTTTTCTAGTAATACTGTCAATTATTATATGTATTTTGATTTTATTAATTATATAGATGGTAAAAAAATAGAACATATTGCAAATAATTCTTATTATTTTAAAGAAATAAATAAAGATGGTTTTTTTGGATATGTTGATATAAAATTGTGGAAAAACAATCAATATTTGATTGAAATTATGTATAATTATGCTAAAATAGAAGTAATGGTAGATAAGGATTTAATTAACAATGCCCTTATTAATTCCATAAATATTTTAAAGAGCATAAAATATAATGATGCTATTATTAAAAAAATTCTTAATAGCGATAGTTTAGATTATACAGAAGAAATATTTGATATTTTTAAAGATGTTTCAAGTAATTCAAATGTATTAGAACATGAAGATAGTGAAGATATAGATGATGAAATTGAAACAAATATAGATACAGATTATGTAAATTAGGAGGATTTCTTATGAGCTTAGTGAAAAAATTAAAAGATATTTTATTTGAAGTAGAAGAAGATGAAACAGAACCTATTAGAATAAATGATGATAATAAAAAAGAAGAAAAGAAAAAAGTAGCTAGTGAACCAGTTGAGATAAAAAGAGATTTTAGAGAAAATAAGAATATTGATGTTGATCTTAATTATGAAAACAATAAAAAAGAAGAAGTAACTGTAAAAGAAGAAGTGAATAATCCAACTAGTGAAAGAGATTTGTTTACTAAAGATAATTCTTTTAAATTTCCTGATTTTGATGAAGAAGAGTTTCAAAGTAGCATAAGAAAACCTAAACCTAATAATAATGTATTAGAATTTGAAAGAAAAAAGAATAATGAAAAAAGAAATGAATACCGTAGTTATGAAAGATTAGATAGAGATAATAGACAAGATGATAAGAAAAAGTTTAAACCATCTCCTATTATTTCTCCAGTTTATGGTATTTTAAATCAAGATTATAAAGCTGATGATATTGTTAATAAAAGTGATGTAACTAATATAGATATTGTTAGAAAAAAAGCTTTTGAATCAAAAGTTGAAAAAGATTTACCAGAGGCACTTGATATATCATTAACTCCAGATATAAATGATATAGTTAAAGATACTGTTAGTGATATGCCAAAAAGAGAAATTAATGATGATCCAGTTGTTACATTCTTTGATGATAAAAAGATGGATGATGGTTATAAAACAGTTAATGAATTATTAGAGAGTGCTTCAGAAGAAATAAATTTAGAAGATACACTTGAAATACCTAAAGTAAATAATTTAGATGCTATTGAAGAAGAATTAGAAAAAATTGATGAAGAAGCTAAAAATGATAATAAAGAAGATTTAGATGATACTTTAGATAGTGATTTATTTGAATTAATTGATTCTATGTATGATGATAGGAAGGAGGATAATTAGTGGAATTTTTATTACAATTTTTACCAATATTAGTTTATATATTTTTAATTATATTAATAATAGTAGGTATAATTTTAGGAATAAAGATTATAATTACTATTGATAAGGTTACAAAAATAGTTGATGATGTAAATAAAAAATTTGAAAAAATATCACCTATATTAGATACTATGGGAATGATTTCCGATAAAATGAGTGATATTTTTAGTACTGTTTTTGGAGCAATCGAAAATTTATTTGTTAAATTATTTTTAAGTCATAAGAAGGAGAATGATGAAAATGAGTAAAAAAAGAGATTTTTTATTAGGGGCAGGTTTAGGTTTAGGATTAGGTTTTTTAATTGCACCTAAAAGTGGAAAAGAAACTAGGAAAGATTTAGCTGTTGCAATTGATGAATTGATTCAAAAAGTTAAAGAAATAGATATTGAAGAAGTAAAAAATGCTTTTATAGTAAAAACTAGAGAATTAGAAAATACTATTAAAGATTTAGATAAAGAGACTGCTAAACAATTAATAGTGGATAAGTCTAATGAAGTTAAAGTAAAAGCTCAAGAAATAGTTGATTTAGCTATTGAAAAGGGTACTCCAGTAGTAGAAAAAACTGCTAAACAAGTTAAAGCTAAAACAGCTGAATTTTTAAAAAATACTGCTAGTAAATTAGAAGAAGATAATAATACTGATAAAAAAGTAAATAAAAAAACTAAAAAAAGTCAAAATGCTTAAAATTTAAACAATTTTAAGCTTTTTTATTTTGGAATATAATAAAAGGCCTAAATATAATTCTTAATTTTTTATGTTGACAAAGGAAGTAAAAAATAATAAACTTTAATTAAGATCTTGAATTTATCAGTTTTGAAAGAGTAAAATTTCCCAAACCCTTTGTTTATAAGGAATTGAGAGATTTTTTGATTT
>CANRDZ010000039.1 GCA_947629465.1 uncultured Bacilli bacterium
CCGGCTTTTTGTCTATAATCTAAAATCTAACTAGGCTTGTCCTAGTTAGATTAAAATTTTGTTTCGTAATTGAAAGAAAAGATATAGTAAAAAAAATATAATTTTGGTACAATATTCTTGGAGGAGAAACAGGAAAGAATAGGTGGATGAATATGTCAGTAAAAGCTTGTGACCGCAGTACATCAAATATGGAGTTCCTCAAGAATGCAAGAGATATTGAAATTAATATCATAAAATGCACGATTAGTAAGTCGAAGAAATATCGATTTTTCTATCAAAAATTAATTGATATGTCTATCGAACTATTAAATCATATAAAAAGAGGAAATTCAATTTATGTTGAAAACAAAATTGATTTAGGTATTAGAAATCAAGAGTTTAAATTAGCAATTGCTGAATGTCAAGCTCTATTATCGCAAATTGAAATAATGTATTTCTTATTTAAAGATGATGGCATCTCTATTAAATTAATAGAGAATATTGCTAGTATGATTAATGAAGAAATAAAATTATTAAAAGGTTTGCTAAAATCCGATAAGGAAAAATATAAAAGGATTATAGAAAGTAATTAATTTTCATTTAGGTTATAAGTTGTATAAACCAGCTCTAATGATTCTAATAATTGGATTAATGTTAATAGTGATGGTTCGGCTAACAATAACAATAGTAATAACAACAATGGGCTGGCTCCGGATTTATATAGATTAATTGGTTAGTATAAAGTAACTTGAAATAATAGTGAAATCAATATCCAGATAGGAAATAGACATAAAGGAATTTATAACCTTGTTCCTATATAGGAACTAAATTTATTATCTAGCATACACAGTCGAACGCTTCTTGCATAGTTGAATTTTTTTGATTTATTCAATTTTATGGCTGATTGGTATAGTGCATCTAATTAAATCAAATGAAAAAGATGCGTAGATAATTATAATCGCCTTATTTGAAGGAGGAATACAATGACAAGCGAAGAAAGACACAAAAAAAGGTTCCATAACCGCCATATTCAAAGATTAGAAAGAGAGAGGAAGAAAATACAACAGATAGGTAATTACGATAGTGTATTTACTTATATTAATCTATATAAAGCTTTCTATTTATGTGAAAAAGGTGTTAGATGGAAGGCAAGTATTCAAAAACAAGAATCATTACTACCATTAAAGACACTTGAAACACATAACAAACTCCAACAGAGAAATATAAAACCTCTAAAATTTATGGAGTTTGATATCTATGAGCGTGGTAAAATAAGGCATATAAGAGCTGTTGATATAGATGAGAGATCTATTGAAAGAGTTTTATGCGATAATTATCTTATTCCTGTTTTAACTCCAAAATTAATATTTGATAATGGTGCAAGTTTAAAAGGTAAAGGAATAGACTTTTCTTTAAATAGATTAAAATCTCAATTATTAAAACATTATAAAAAATATGGTAATAGCGGATATATATTTCAATTTGATTTTTCAAAGTTTTTTGATAATATAAATCATCAAATATTATTAAAACTATTATCGAAAGATATACCGGATAAAGATATTTTATATTTGGTTAAAAATAATATAGATAGTTTCGGCGATAAAGGATTGGGATTAGGCAGTCAAGTATCGCAAGTATGTGCTATATATTATCCAACCTTATTAGATAGATATTTTAAAGAAATATTACACATAAAAGGTTATGGTCGTTATATGGATGATGGATATGCAATATGTAAGGATCTTGATGAGGTAAAAAAATGCCGAGATGGTTTATATAAAATGGCAAAGATACTTGATATTACAGTAAATAATAAAAAAGTATCAGTAACTAAATTATCTTCTACATTTATTTTTCTTAAGAAAAGAATTAACTTAACGGATAGTGGTAAAGTAGTTATTAGATTAGGAAAGAAAAGCATTCATGATGCAAGAAGAAGATTAGTTAAAATGTTTAAGAAATATGATGGTAGTCCGGAAGGATTAAATTATATTTTAATGGCTTATAGATCGTGGTATGGTATGTCGAAAAGGTATGCTAATTATTATGTATCAGAGAATTATAAAAAATTGTTTGAAGAATTAATGAAAGAATATTACGAAGAAGAAATCTCTTAAAATAGAGATTTTTTTGTTGGAAAGAAGGGAATAAAATGGAATCAATAACATTAGGAACATTTGCCTCTAATATTTTATGGTTAGGGGCTTTTATAAGTGGTTGTTTAGTATTGATTAAATATATTAAATCTATATTTGTAAAGTTCATAACTGAACCCATCACAAAGCAAATGTTAGAAAATAAAAAAGAACTAAATAAAAAGATGGAAGAATTACAAACAGATATTAATAAAAAAATAAATACTTTAGGAGAAGATCAATGCAAAAATTATCTTGTAAGGTATTTAGCAGATGTAGAGGAAGGCGAAAAAGTAAGTGAGTTGGAAACTGAAAGGGCTTACGATGCTTACGAAAAATACACAAATACTTATCACGGGAATAGTTATATACATTCTCGTTGGAATAAAGTTATGAAAGTTAGAAAGTGAGGTGTTAAGGATGAGTGTAGAGGTAATTATTGCAATTGTTACAGCATTTGTTACTGGTATGTTAGGAATGTTATTTAAAGATAGTGTTGTTCCATCAAGATTTATTCCATTACAAAATTTAATAATCGGCATTATTGCAACAGTAATAACAGTTGCAACTGGATTAATAACAAATCCACTTATTGCAGGTTTAATATGTTTCGGTGCTTCTTTTGGAGTTGCCGGTGTTTATGATTTAGTTCATACAACAAATAAAAATTAAAGAAAGAGGTAATATTATGGAAGAAAATAAACAAGTTATAGAAGTAGAATATAACAAAGAATTAGTAGAAGAATACAAAAAAAATTACATTATGGAAGAAGAAGGTATTGGTGCTATTGAAGGGCAAGTATATGATACTCAAAAAAAATTAAACGAGGTACCGTTTAATGAAATGATCGAAGATGGAGAGGTGGTTATTGATGATAAGAACGACTAGACCAACATCAGGGAATAAATATTACATTAGAAAAGCAAATGGTGGATATTCTACCTGTATTCAGGGAAAGCCAACTGATAGTCAATGTAATGTTTTATCTAATTGTGTTGGATATGCTTGTGGAGGCTATAATGAAGAGTTAGATTTAGGATATGAAAAATATCACTTAAATTGTAATGCTGAAAACTTTATTGAAAGAGCCATAGCTTCTGGTTTATCAATATTTAAAACACCCCACGTTGGAGATATTATTGTTTGGGAAGGTGTAGGCTCATTAGCAGGTCATGTTGGTATTGTAGTAGAAGTAGTTAATAGCAATTGTATTAAGGTCGCTCAATCAGGTTACGGCAATTCAAAACCATTTTGGGTAGCAACTCATTATAATAATAATGGTCGTTGGGGATTAAGTTCTAACTATAAAATAAGAGGCTTTATTGAAAATGCTAATTATAAACGTAGCAACGATCCAACACCAACACCAACTCCAACACCTAGTCCAAGTAAAACTATTGATGAATTAGCAAAAGAGGTAATAGCTGGCAAGTGGGGAAATAATCCTGAACGTAAGAATCGTTTAACAGAAGCTGGATATGATTATTCAAAAGTTCAAGCAAGAGTAAATGAAATGTTATCAGGTAATACTCCTAAACCTAATCCAACACCAAGTAATGATATTTTAACTTTAGTTAAAAAAACTATACGAGGTGATTTTGGTAACGGTGATGCAAGAAAGAAAGCATTAGGCTCTAATTATTCAGAGGTTCAAAAACAAGTAAATCTTAATTATCAACACGGAACAACTAGATGGGATAATATAAAGCTATATTAAAAGTAGCAAATAATAAAGGTAGGGAATTAATCTCTACCTTTTTTTATTTTGTTTTTTAAATCATTAATAGCATTTTTCAAAAATTGGGCTTTTGTTAAATTTTGTATCTTTAATATTTCATCAAGTTCCTTTTTAGTTTCTTTCGGTAATTCTACTTTAAAAGTAGAATAATGTTCTTTTTTGTATTTGTTAATATATGCTTTTTGATTAAATTCTTCTTTCATTAATAACTCCTTTCGTAATTGATTTTTAATCTTTTTTAATATATAATTAATTAGTGAAAGAGGTTAATCCTCTTTCACTAATAGGATTATGCCGTTTTTGTATAAAACAGCAATTCCTAGCTCGTAAAGTTGATATGCTGTTTCAAGGCTCATATCAACTTTTTCAATTGAAACCATTTCATCACCTCCTTACATATTAAGTATATCACATTGGGTACGAAATGTAAAGAAAAAAATAAAAATTTTTTTGAATTTTTGATAATAGTATTGTAAAGTGATTTATGATAAAATTATATAAGGTGATGTACCTTGGAGAAAATTTTAAAGAATTCTATTAAATGTAATTATTGCGGGGATATTATTGTTTCAAAACATACACATGATTTAGTATCCTGTAAATGTGGTAAATGTAGTGTTGATGGGGGAAATAGTTATATAAGAAGAATATATACTAATTCTCCTAATGATTATCAAGAATTAAGTGAAATAATAGAAGATAATGAGGAACTGACTATTAATGATTTAAAAAAAGATACCCAAGACCATTAGGGGATGGAAATGGAAGAACATCAAGATTAATTATGAATTTAGATTTAATGAAGCATGGATTTAACCCTGTAATTATAAAAAAAGAAAATAGATTACAATATTATGAAGCTTTAGATAAAGCCCATACAACCAAAGATTATACTGATTTTGTTAAACTAATTAATCAGTTAGAAGTAGAAATGTTAAAAGAATATTTAAAATTGATATAGAAAAAAACTTTTATATGATTGGAAGTGATTAAGTGTCAAGAAATAAAAATAGAGAGTTTTCCTCAAAAATAAAAAAAATATTGGCGGAAAAGGCAGGATATATTTGCTCCAATCCTGATTGTTTAGCAAATACAATTGGAAATTTGTCAACAAAAAAATCAAAAAAGTGATAAAAAATTACGTAAAATCAAAGATGTCGCGATATTATAAATGGTTGACATCTTTTAAATTTAAGGAGGTGTATAAAAGGAGAACAAGTATGATTCTAATAATATAATAATTTATCAATCTGATGATGGAGAAACTAAAATTGATGTAAAATTGGAAAATGAAACTGTTTGGTTATCTCAACAACAAATGGCATTGCCTTTTAAAACTTCAAGAACAAATATTGTCGAACATATAAATAATATATATTTAGAGGGGAAATTAGATAAAAATTCAACATGTCAGAATTTCCGACAAGTTCGAAAAGAGGGAAATAGAGAGGTATCACGAGAGATTCCATTTTATAATTCAGATATGATTATTTCTTTAGGATATCGTATTAAATCTAAAATAGTTACTAATTTTAGAAAATGGGCTACTGAAAGATTAAAAGAATACATGATTAAAGGATTTACATTAGATGATAAACGTCTTAAAGGCAATGTTTGTGGCAATTACTGGAAGGAATTACTAGCTAGAATAAAGGATATCAGATCTTCAAAAAAAGTTCTCTACCGCCAAGTTTTAGATTTATATGCCACTGCAGTTGATATTAAAGTTATAGAAAAAATTGTGTTTTATAAACTATGTGATATAATTAATGTGTCCAAAGGACAAAACAATTTTATATATTACCTTATAAAGAGCGATTTAGAGACTGGCTCGTAGATTGCACCAACCTATTTAGTTAGGTGGTAAACCCAGACGGATGAGGATAACTTATACTTATTCCTAAGTTATCTTAGGTATTTTTTATTTTTAAGGTAATCTATATTATCTAAAAAAAGGAGTGTGAAGTATGAGATTATATAGTAATGAAATTGTATTTAGAGGTCATCCTGATAAAGTATGTGATCAAATTAGTGATGCCTTACTTGATGAATATTTGCAAGGAGATAAGAATAGTAGATGTGGTATTGAAACTTGTGGTGGTAAAGGAATAATATTTATTACAGGTGAAGTTACATCCAAAACTTGTGTAAATATAGATAAAATAGTAAAAAGAGTGCTTCTTGATATTGGATATGATACAAATTATACAATTATTAATAATATTGGACTTCAAAGTAGTGATATTTCCCTTGGTACTAATAATAAAGTTATGGGAGCAGGAGATCAGGGTATGATGTTTGGCTATGCTTGCAATGATAATAAGTATTATTTACCAACTTCTATGGTTATATTACAAGAATTATCTTATGAATATAATAAATTAATTAAAAAAGATAATAGATTTAAACCAGATGGAAAAGCGCAAATCACAGGTTATTATGATAAAGATAATAAAATTACTAAAATTAAAACATTTACAGTTTCTTATCAAAATACGGAGCTTGATAGAGATGAAACAGATAAAATAATTAAAAATTTAATAGTTTCTATTTGTAATAAATATAATTTAGAAATTGAAAAATTTTTAATTAATCCAACAGGTAAATTTGAAATAGGTGGTTTTGCTGCAGATGCAGGGCTTACAGGAAGAAAAATAGTTGTAGATAATTACCATTCGTTTTCAAGTGTTGGAGGTGGTGCATTTAGTGGAAAAGATCCAACAAAAGTAGATAGAAGTGCGGCTTATAAAGCAAGGCTAATAGCAGTAGATTATTTAAAAAAATATAATTTAAAATGGTGTGAGGTACAAATAAGTTATGCTATTGGAATTAGAAAACCTTTGTCTATTAGTATAATGAGTGATATTGGTGAAATTAAAGTAGATAATAAATTATATAAAGAATGTGAACCTAAAAATATAATTAAAGATTTAGATTTACTTAATAAATGCTATTATGATACTGCAAAATATGGACATTTTAATTATTTAAATAAATAATTTTGTTTTTAGAGACTATAGTAAAGGATGATAACCCAATTACTGTACTAGATAAATGGATTTGAGATAGAAATGTTAAAGAAATATTTAGAATTATTGTAAATGAAATTTTTAATGAGTTATAATTAGTATGTGTTGAGAAAAGAAATATTTCTAAACAATTAACAAAATATTACATTGTGATAGTAAACGGATGCAAACAAAGTTTGCAAAAAGTTTTCCAAAAAAATTGAAATGTTGGCAAGAATACTCCTGAAACCTTATAAATAAAAAAATTCTCCTTGTACAAGCAAAAATGTCAGCATCTATGTTGGCGTTTTTTGTTGCTCCTTTTATTAAGTGAAAGAGGTAAACAATAAAAGTATGTATAAAATACCTAACTCTACTAATAGTAGGTGTTAAAAAATGTATTAATATTATATAGTTATTTTTGAAAGGAGCAGAAGTATGAATCAAGAAAAAATAGGTAAATTTATTGCAACTTGTAGAAAAGAACAAAATTTAACACAAGAACAACTTGCAGAGAAATTAGGAATAACTTATAAAGCAGTATCTAAATGGGAGTGTGGTAAAGGATTACCTGATGCCTCTATTATGGTGGATTTATGTAAAATTTTAAAAATAACTGTTAATGATTTGCTTAGTGGAGAAAAAATTAATAAAGAAGACTATCAAAAAAAATTAGAAAAAAATATTATTGATACAATAGATTATTCTAACAAAAAAGTATCTGAAAAAAATAAACTAATTTATGAAATGATTATGTTCTTTGGTTTAGGTTTAATCTTTTTTGCCTTTACTATTTATCCAAGTGAAAGTAGTTGGGGTTCTATTCATTCTATAATAGGATTACTAATTTCTACTTTTGGATTTGTTAATATAAAAAGTGGTAAAACTATTTTAAAAAAAGTATTTTTAGGTACATGTTATTTTATGATAGGTTTTATACTACTACTTCTACTTGACTATTCTAATGTAGTATTAAATAAAGTTGCCCCAAGATTTTCATATTTAAAAGAAACTGGTGATACTATAATTATTTATAAAGCACCTTTTTATAATGTTTATAGAATAAATAGAAATACTAAAAATGAATATTATATAATAGATACAAAAAAAGAATACACAGAAAGCAATTTACCAATAACTCCATTTAATAGAGATAAATCAGGAATTGACAACATAATCCAATATAAAAATAAATATGTTGGTAATAATAGCAATGATAGTCATTTAATAGATAACTTACCACTTGCCGAATATGGATATGTCTTTGAAATCAATTCTAAAGATCTAGGCCTTATTATTGATTATCATATTACAGATTGGTATGTTAATGCGAATCATTATTTGGAAAAATCACTACTATATAACTCTGTATCAATATTTGTTTTAATAGATAATGTAGAACAAATCACTTTTAATTTTAGTGGTAATACATATACAGTAAGTAGAAAAAAAATAAATGAATTGTATCCTAATTTTAAAGATATAACTAATAATGGAATCAATCAAAACAATTTCAATAAATATTTAGAAAATAAAATGAACGATAATAATTTTGTGCAAGATACTTTTAAAAAAATATTTGTTAACTAAATTATAATTTATGAGAAAATATAAGAATGAAAATAAAAAAGAATCAATGAGTTAATCAATTTATGATTATTCTATAATTTATTAATTACACATGAAAAATATTAAATCATATATTAAATTAAAGGAGTCTAAATTATATGAATAATTATGATAAAGCATTGCAAAAAGTAAAATGCGCTAGTAAATTATATAATAAGACTTACTATTGCTTTGGTCCAACCGGTCCAGCTGGAAAAGGTCTTACTATATTAGGAACATATGAAACTATAGATGATTTAATTAAAGATCATCCAACCGGAAAATCCGGCGATAATTATATGATTAATAACGACTTATATATATGGAGTTTGAATGATAAAAGTTGGCAAAATATTGGACCAATTGTTGGACCACAGGGTGAAATAGGGCCTACAGGACCTCAAGGAGAACAAGGAGCCCCTGGTGAAAAAGGCGAACAAGGAGTTCAAGGTCCTCAAGGTGTCATAGGTCCTCAAGGTGAAATGGGTATTCAAGGTTTACAAGGACCGATTGGTATCGCTGGTCCAAAAGGAGAGCAAGGAAATATAGGTCCAACTGGTCCACAGGGATTAATAGGTCCAACCGGTCCAGCAGGTACGCCTGGGACTAGTGTTACAATTTTAGGTTCATTTGATACAATAGAAGCTTTGGAACAAGAATATCCTATTGGTAATCAAGGAGATTCTTATCTAGTAGGATCAAATTTATATGTTTGGTCCGCTGATCCAGAAGAATGGAAAAATGTAGGTGAAATAAAAGGTCCAAAAGGTGATACAGGAGAACAAGGCATTCAAGGACCGCAAGGTGAAAAAGGTGAAAGGGGTCCACAGGGAATTCAAGGCCCTCAAGGCATTCAAGGTCCCCGTGGCGAACAAGGCATTCCAGGTGAAACGGGGTTACAAGGAGAGCAAGGTATTCAAGGTCCAGTCGGTCCCCAAGGTATTCAAGGAGTAAAAGGAGATACCGGTCCCCAAGGCCCCAAAGGTGATCCTGGTGAAGTAGGGCCAATGGGTCCTCCCGGTGAAAGAGGCCCTCAAGGTGAACAAGGACAAAGGGGACCCCAAGGATTACCAGGTGATATGGGTTATCCAGGCTTACCTGGTCCCCAAGGTCCCGAAGGTCCACAGGGTCCCCAAGGAATTCCAGGACCTTTAGAAATTCCAAGTGCATATTTTATGACGGCTAATGATGATCTTGATCCTTTAGGAATTACAATTAATTCGGGAGCAAGAATTCCGATAGAGACAAAAATATATGACATGAATGAAAATTTTGAATTAAGTGAAGATAATACGATAACAATTAAAAATGGCGGTGTTTATCGTATTGACATAATGGTTGAAGCTTATGCAGCTAAAGCAGCGATTTATCCAGGAAGACAAAGTGTCATTGGTATTGGTTTAAAAAAAGTCGGCGAACCAACTATATATGTTGGAGGTAGTACATGGGATTATCAAGAACCAGTAACAAGAATTATGGCTCATGGAATTGTTACGACAGTTTTAAGTGATGATATTTTTGAACTAGTCAATATATCTCAAGAAGAAATCCATTTAGTAAGTCCTAATAGTAATACATTAATAAATGATTCTTTTTTTGCTAACCCAATTGTTACAATAGTAATTGAAAAATTAAAATAAATAAATTCTACCAATAGGTAGATTTTTTAAATACTAAAAAAATAAATAATTATATATTATTGAAATTATTAATATTTAATACTTGCTTTTCCCCCCAAAAAATGTATAATATTTTATTACTTTATTTAGAAAAGGGGATTTTGTTATGATTAGTGATAGAATGATAGAAATAAGCCGCATGATGAGAGAAAATAATTCTAGAATAAATATGATAAATTATAGAATTGCAATTGGAGAAACCCCAAATTATGAAGATAAAATTAAAATATTAAAAGAAGCTTATGATTATGCAAAAGCTTTAGCTATAGAATGTTATATTGAAAATTATGGAATGTATGGATTTCAAGATATTTCACAACATATATTAGAGTGTGAATCTTCAATACCAAGGAAATTTTTATTAGAAAACAATCCTAAAATTATACTATCCCGTCAAAATTTAAAAGACATTAAAGAAGAAGAAGAATTATTAAATGCTATAGTTGGTTTAGCAAGAAAACACTTAATTGAAGAAATAAATTCTAATTTATATCGAAAAAAAACATTAGCTGAATGTGATTTAGCAAACTATTGCTTAAGAATAAGCAAATATATAGAAGAAATTTGTCAAAAAAATAATATACCTTGTTATTGTAAATTAATTGAACCTGGGTATATAAATTATTCTACCTTATATAATCATTATGGTTGTCATGCATTTGATATAGTACGTCTTAATGATAAAAATTATTTAATCGATTGTACTTATAGTCAATTTTTTATAACAAGTAAAACATTAATTGACAGATTGGGAATACCTATGGTAACTAGTCCTTATGCTGGATTATATATGACTATGAGTGAAAATAGAAAAAAAGTTGCTGAAAAAATAATAAATGATGGTTGGATTTTACTTACAGATGAAGTATTAAAAGATTATCTTGATGGTTTCACTATTTTTTATCGTAATGGTTTATATTATGAAAAAACAAATGATTTTTCTTTTTCAACATCTTATACCCCAACTGATTATATAAATTTTTTAAAAGGCAATGATAGCCAAATCAAACATGAAAAAATGTCTTGGTTAGGTTATCAAAAAAGACCTTTAAATGATCCTAAAATAACATTTAATAAAAGATGATTACCCGTTTATAAATAAAAGATTATTGGCTATAATAATAAAAAGAACGGAGTTTTTATGAATAATAGTAAATTAGTAATCATAATCTTTTTTTTAAATGTTTTTTTATTATCCGTCTTAATTAAAGAATTTAAACCGATGGAAAATGTAGTTAAAATTAATAAAACTTTATCCAAAAAAGAAACTAATAATCATATAAATAATATAGATGATATAGAACAAGATGATGAAAAGATTGAAAAAAATGAAGAAGAAGACAAAAATAAAGAGGAGACTCTTATAATAAAAACTAGATAAGTCAAGTAATACAAAATTTGATAAAATTAATCTAGGAGGATGAAGT
>CANRDZ010000040.1 GCA_947629465.1 uncultured Bacilli bacterium
AACTAGTATAAAAAATCAAAATTGAAAATAATTTATAAAGTTTTGTATAGAAAATACTTGACTTTATTATGGGAGGAAAAATGATAGAAAAGGTAGGAATATATTGTAGATTATCTGATGAAGATAGAGATAAAATAAATAAAAATGATGATAGTGATTCAATAGTAAATCAAAGAAGTATGTGCTTAAAATATGCTAATCAAAACGGATTTATTCGGATGATGACTTTTCAGGAGCAGGTACTTATAGACCTGATTTTGAAAGACTAATAAAAGATTGTGAAAGCGGAAAAATCAATTTAGTTTTATGTAAAAGTCAATCAAGATTTTCAAGAGATATGGAAGTCATAGAAAGATATTTGCATAATAAGTTTACTCTTTGGGGAGTAAGATTTGTAAGTATAGTAGTAACTCTTAATTGGATAAAAATTCCAAGTGTTAGAAGCTATGATGTAATGGGTGCGTATTTAAAAAATACTTCTTTAATTGGTTCTGTAATTACTCACGTAAAAACAGATTTGGATACAGTCAGCATATATGATTATGATAGTCAAACTAATGGATTTGGAGTTTCGTTTAAACTTTTTGATGGTAATAATGTAAAAATATATCAATATTATGATACAAAAGCTGGTGGAACAATTTATGCAAGTTATCAACATGCAAAAGAAAAAACAACTTTAAGCGAAAGTAAAAAGTATACTTTATCACTTGGTGGATATGGTAGAGTTTTTTCTTTTGACAGTTCTGTTAGAGACAAGTATGATGCTATGGGTGGAGTGTATATTAATTTATAAAAAATATTTATTAGGTAAAGTATTTTTTAATTGCAATATATTAATGAATATTTATAGTTACATATATACATGAAACCATTAGTTTCTATATTTTTTATTATTTTTTTACTATAATGAAAGCGTAGTTAAAAAAACTACACGTTTATTCGAATAAACAAATTAGAAGGAAGGATTTAAATTGAAAAGAAAATTTAATTATTTATTTTTAATATTGTTATGTAGTCCAATTGTTACATTTGCAAAAAATTATTATTATGATGAAGAAGGTAATAATACATCTAATGTAATTAAATTAGAAATATCACAAGAAAAATTAGATGAAGTAAAAAAAATGGAGTCTATTGATGAAGAAATTGTCTTGGGAAAAGTTGAAAAAACTGTTACAACAACTTATGAAAAAGATTTAGCCGGAAATATAATTAATACTTATTCAAAGGTATTAACTCCTTCAGAAGAATTATTATTAAAAAATAGTAAAAATGTTCAAGTTTTAAATGATGGTAAATTACATAGTTTGGATGAAGTATGTTTACTTAATGATTATAGTTGGCTTCATGAAACTGAATCTAAAAGACTACAAATTATGTATTATCTCACCCAAGGAACTTATATTATAAGATTAGAAAATGGTTGGAAAGTTAATCCTATAATTCATTCTTTTGACTTACTTGGAGTAAGGTGGGATAAAGAAAAGTCAACAAGTTCTTATACAGTTAATGGTTCTCAATTAGCGAGTGATAGTATAACTTATCCAGAAGTAATATATGATGAAAGCACATCAGCTGATCATATTAAAAAATTTAATAATGGAACAGGACTTGCTCAAAATTTATATGATGATGTTCTTCCATTTTTAGAAACTGTTTTTGTAAAATCAAATTCTGATTTTGGAACTTATGTGTATGGTACATATCAACATGCTGTTCGCGATGTCAGTTTAAGCACAGCTAATTCATATGTCATAGGTGCGAGCGGACTTGGTGGCGTTATTAATCACAGCTATCCTCAATACTACGACGGAATGGGCGGAGTTTATAGAGATATAATATAGTTAAAAAATTAATTTAAATAATTATATGAATAAGGCAAGATAAAAAATCTTGCTTTTTTAAAATTTTAAAGATTATATAAATGTTTTTATGATTTTTTAAATGTCTAGTTACTGCTTTTGGTATTGAATACAATTAAAATTAAAGAATAAATATTATAATAATAAAATTTAAAAATTTTATATAATTTAGATATATAATATTATCAATCATACGTTTAACATAATTATATTATGAAAACTTGAAAAAAATATAAAATAATTTAAAAAAATGTGACTTTTTATATAATTAAATTGTTATTATTATGAAAGCTTTCAATTAGAGGTGAAATATGGATGAGAAATTTATCAAAATTTTTAATGCTTATAGAATAGATTTATTTAGATTGATTTATAGTTATACTCTTAATATAAATGATTCTAAAGATATTTTACAGGAAACATTTATGCAACTTTATAAAAATATTTTATTTTTACCAGATGATGAATTATTAATTAAAAAATGGTTAATTAGAGTTTCAATCAATAAATCTAAGAATTTTAATAAATGTTTTTGGAAAAGAAAAATTATAAATTATGAAGAAGACAATAAATTTAACAGTTTTTCAAATCTAAAAACAAATATAGAAATTTTTGATATCTTAAATTTTTTAGAAAAAAAATATAGAATTCCTATATATTTGTATTATTTTGAAGGATACAATATTTCAGAAATTGCATCTATATTAAAGATAAGTGAATCAGCAATAAAAATGCGGATGAAAAGAGCTAAAGATTTATTAAAAAAAGAAATGGAGAAAGTTTAAATGAAGAATTTTGAAGAAAAATATAAAGAATTTTTTAAAAATGTTAAGTTATCAGATAGTGAATTTGAAGAAATAAAAAATAATATTATAAATAAAAGAAAGCCAAAAAATTTTAAATTAAGATATGCTTGTATAATAGTTTTAGTGATATTTATTGCTTTTGTAGGAGTCGTAAGTGCAAACAAAATAATTAATCATATGAAAATTGATGTTAATGAAGAAAAATCATTTAAGAAAATTACATTTGAGAATGTTTTAGATAAAGACTATGATAGTGCATTGTTTGAAGATGGCAATTATTATACATATGATGAAATAGAGGAAAAATTAGGATTTAAAATATTAAAAAGTGATTATTATGATAGTGATTTATTCAAATTGAATAAATTAGAAGTTGTAGATGGAAAAATAGCAAGTGCCATTTTTACTATGGTTAATAATGATAAATCAGATAAAAGCCCTTTTGATTCAAATATTTCTTTTAGCTTGAAAACTAAAAATGCTACTAAAGAATCAGATTTTTGGATTTCTGGTAATAGTTATTTAGATAAATATTTTATAAAATCTTTAGATGTAGAAGCAAGTATTATTTATCTTGATAATCCTAGCACTTATGCCTATATACACTTTGTTTATAATAATGTTTTTTATACAGTGGCAGTTCCCAATTATCATGATTTTACTTCTTATGATGATTTGGTCAATACCTCTAAAGAAAAATTAGATAAAAAGATTAATGAAATACTAGAATCGTTGACTTTAGAATAGTAGATTGACTGTTTGAATAAGAATTTATTGTATTTAATTTATAAATATTATAAAATTAAGGCAGAAGGAAGGTATTATAATGAATAAAAAGTTGAAATTAATTCTTTTAGGAATATTTCTGTTGATATTCTTTTATTTAGCTTTATATTTTGTTTTAAATTATAATAGTAATGTTGTATACACTTTTTCTTTAAATAATGAAGATTTTACTTTAAAAGATGGTATATTTATTAAAACAAGAAATTACTATTTAATGCAACTGGGAATTTTAGAAAGTACAAATAAAGAGGAACAAAATAAAAATTATCGAATAGAACTTTATAGTGGTGATAATTTTATAGTTGGTTGTTTTAGTGAATTACTAGGTAATTACTTAATTAAGGAAAAAGTTGGTAATAATGAATATTTTACTAAAGATGTGCTTAAAAATTTTAAAGATAATTTTAAAATTAAAATTTATATTCCTAATGAAGAAGACATAAATTGTTACACTGATGAAGATAAATGTACAATTAAAACTTATAAATTAGATGTTGTTGAAGAATTTAAAAATAATAATTTATTATAATACTGTTAAGCATTACTTTTAAATGACTAGTTTTTGTTCATTTTAATGGATTTTAAGCTAGTCTTTTTTTATTGAATTCATTAATTGATTAAAAGAATCATAAATTTAAAAGGGAGGAAATATGGATAAAACTAAAGATCAAGTTATATGTATTTATGATGATAATGCTCCTACAATTAATGAAAAGATATTAGATGCTTTTATAAGATATATAAAGTCAATATAATAAAAAATTTGTTATGTGAAGTTAGTTAAGAAGAAAGCGAGGATGAAAATGGAAAAAAGCTTAACTGATAAAACATACAGAGCAGGTGGATATTTAAGACTTTCAATCGAAGATGAAAATAAAGATAATGAAAGTGTTAGTATAAAAAACCAAAGGATTATTATTGATGAATTTGCTTTAAATAACAATATTGAAATATATGATTATTATGTTGATGATGGTTATTCGGGAGGCAATTTTGATAGACCAGCATTTAAAAGATTAATAAACGATATTGAAATGGGTATTATTAATTGTGTAATAACAAAAGATATGTCGAGATTAGGTAGAGAATTTATTGAAACGGGAAATTATATATATAAATATTTTCCTGAACATAATGTAAGATATATTGCTATATTAGAAAATTATGATGCTTTACGTCCTAATGGTTCGGAAGATATGATCCCATTTAAGGCAGTTATAAATGATATGTATTTAATAGATATATCAAGAAAAGTAAAAAGTGTTAGACACGATATGATGAAAAAAGGCGAATTTGTAAGTGGGAGTGTTCCTTATGGATATAAAAGATCTGAAGAAAATAGCAAAAAACTTGTTATTGATGAATATGCTGCTTCCATAGTTAAAAGAATATTTAACTTAAAAGATAGTGGTAACACTTGTGGAATGATAGCAAAAGTATTAACAAATGAAGGAATTTTACCACCAGATGTTTATAAAGGTAAAAAATTAAAGCAAATTACCATATCTACAAATTTATGGGACGAAAAAACAGTAAAACGCATTATAAAAAATGAGGCATATACTGGAACTTTGATTCAAGGAAAGTATGAAAGAGTAAGTTTAAAATCAAAGAAGAAACGTTTGTTACCAAAAAGTAAATGGGTAGTTTGCAAAGGAGCATTACCTCAAATAATATCCGAAGATATCTTTAAAAGAGTAAATTCTACATTTAATAATAATGGAAGTATAAGAAATAGACAATATGATTACTTATTGAAAGGGTTAGTTGTGTGTGGAGAGTGTGGTAAAACTATGCTAGTAAGACGTGTCAAAAATCAAAGTGATCCCACTATAATAACTCCGATTTATGTTTGTAGAACTTATGCAAGATATAGAAATAATGTGTGTTCTATGCATTATTATAGAGAAGATGCATTAAATGAAATTGTATTAAGAGAAGTTAGAAATATATTAGTAAAATATGCAAATAATACTTCTTTAGAAAACAAATATAAATTTTCTATAAGCAATTCTGATATATTAAAAGATTATGAAGCGTCTTTAAAAAAATATAAAACAAAAATAGTTACTATCGATAAAGCAATAAGTGATTTATACAAAGATCGTGCATGTAATATTATTTCTACTAACGAATTTTCAAATATTAAAAGTGAGCTAGAAAAAGAAAGACAAACATGTGTTAAAGAAATTAATAATTTAGAAATAGGAGTAAATAAATCTAAATCTATGGTAAATGATGAAAAAGCAACAATGAAAATTATAAATGATTTTTTAAAAATGAAGAACCCTACTAAAGAAATATTAAAAGAACTCATTAGTAAAATAGAAATTTACGAAGATAAAACAGTTAAAATTTTCTTTAATTTTAGATTAAATGAGGAAGTATATGAATAATAATGGTTTAGTAGTAGCATATTTAAGGTTATCCGAAGAAGATTTAAAAAAGGAAAAAGAATATTCAGAAAGTATTTATAATCAATTAGGATGTATAAAATCTTATGCAAAAAGTATGGGACTAAATATAGATAGAGAATATATTGATGATGGTTATTCGGGAGTTAATTTTGATCGCCCTGCATTTGAAAATCTAAAAAATGATATTGATAATCACTTAATAAGCATAGTAATAACAAAAGATATGTCGAGATTAGGTAGAAATTTTATTGATACAGCTTATTATATTAGCGAGTATTTTCCTAAAAATAATGTTAGGTATATAGCTATTAATGATAATTTTGATAGCAATAATCCTAATAATGAAGGCCAAAAAATTATATTAAATATTCAATCAATAATTAATGATAGATATGTTAAAGATGTATCAGATAAAAGAAAACGAACAGCTATGTTAAAAACTGAAAGTGGTGAATATATCGGTGTTTATGCTCCTTATGGGTATAAAATAAAAAAAGTTGATAATAAAAGAACGCTTGAAATAGATGAATATTCTGCTAATATAGTTAAAAAAATTTTTACAGAAATAGCTAGTGGTAAAACAAGGCAAGAAGTTTCTCTCGAATTAAACAATCTTAAAATTATACCACCTATGGTTTACTTAAATATGACCTCTGGTAAAGGCAAAAAATATTCTTATGATTGGTCAGATAAAATCGTTTATAGAATAATAAAGAATCATACTTATACTGGTAGCATAGTAAAAAGAAAAACCGAAAAATTAAGTCATTATCAGAAAAAAAGAACTGTAATACCTATTAGAGATAGGAAGATAATTAATCATTGTCACCCTGCAATTATAAAAGAAGAATTGTTTGATGCTGCTAATAGTAGATTAAGAGAGATGAAAAGAAAAGAAAAAAATTTCTATAATGGTTTATTTAGTGGTTTAGTGGTTTGTGGAACTTGTGGGAGAGTTATGACTGCTTGTAGAGTTCAAAAAAAGGGAAGAAAAGTCCAATATTATTTTGAATGTACTAGAGTGAATAATAATCATAAATGTAAAAGTCGAAACATAGCTGATTCAAAATTAAGAACTATTTTTAAAGAAACATTAGAAAATATTATCAATAATTATGTTGATGAGGATGAGATTATTAATAAGGCAACAAATAACTTAATTAGTGATGAAAGAGTAAATACGAAAATATCTTATTTAAAAAAAGATATTGAACTTCATAATGTTAATATAAGAAATTTATATTTAAAAAAGTCAACAGGTGAAATAACTTTGGATGAATTTATAAAAGAAAAAGATAAGGAAACTAAATTAAAAGAAAATTCAGAAAAGTTGTTAAGGGAAAAAATTGAATCAAAAAACATAATGATAAGAAAAACAGAATTATTAGAAAAATATAATCAATTTATAAATAATGGCGAGTATATAAATGATATTGTAAGAGAAGTAGTAAATCAGATCATTGTTTATAATGATAATACTTTAGTAATATCCTTTAAATTTGGATTGGGCGAACCTCGATGAAATAAATTATATTAAAAGACTTAACGGCAAGGAATTGCCTTTATTAAAAATATGGTAAGTTACTTAACGGACGTCAGCCGACAGCGATGGAGAATTTTTAGATAAGTGTTTAAAATATTATAAATATATGGGAGTTTATGCAATAGGGAAAAAAATAAAAGAAGAAGATATGTATGAACAAGTGCCACTTTTATTAAATGAATATAAACCAGATATTTTAATTATTACAGGACATTCTGTACTATAATATACCCAAAATTGTTAATCAGTAAAATATATATGAAACTGAAAACATTAGATTTTCTAGCTAAAATGAGAATACTATAAAAAGTATGAATTGATGTTCAAAACTCTTATAATATAGAGTAATGATTGATTAAAATTTATAACAATATCATAATGATGCAGCGCTTAATCTTACTTATTAATATGTTAATAAAAATACTTTGAATTAAAAACAATTTATAGTAAATTTTTAAGATAAATAAGTCTTTTATTTTTAATTTAAAGATTTCAAAATCAATAAAAGCGTGCAATCAAAAAATACTTATAAATAAATAGAAAGTAAATCACTAAAAATGAAATATTAATAGTATTTCTTTTTAGAATAAAGACTTTTTGTCAAAAATTTGGTATAATATAATAAATTTATTATAAAAGTATTATATTAGGAGGTGTTTTATGAAGAAGTTTCTTCTTATTTTATCTATTTTTATGTGTTTAAATTTAATGGGATGTAGTAATACAAATAAACCTGAAAAAGATTTTACTCAATATCAAGAGGAGTTAAATCAATTAGTGGTAAGGTTACATGATACAAAAAAAATAATTCTTTCAGTTTTTGATGAAAATGGTGAGATATCATCTTTTGATCCGGATCGTAAATATAAATACTATAAAACTATTGATGATGAAAATACAATTAATGAAATATTAAGTGTTTTAGAAAATGTTGAATATACGGATAAGATTAATGCAGATTTTATAAAACAATTTATGCAATTTTATGATGGTGATGAAAATTTAATTGCAGAGTATGAAGGACATTATTTTCAAACAGAAAAAAGATCTTACCCAATAAAGTTAGAAAGTGAAAAATTATTTAAATATTTTGATTAAGACTAATTATCTTTTATGCTGATAAAAAAAATACTTTAATGAAAATTAAGGTATTTTTTTATAATGAATATAAAATTGCAATAACTTATATAGTAACAGTTGTTATTATATAGAATAAATTATTTGTTTACCTAATATATTTAAGAGAAAGGTGGAATGAATATGGATGATATTATAAATAATAAAAATTTTGAAGAAATTAAAAATATTATATGTGAAAAAATTGCAAAAATAATTATTTTTAGTGAGGAAAGAGATTTATAAAATATGAAATTTTTTTTAATTAATTATAATGTTATTAAAACTTTTAGCTTTAAAGGTGATAAATAATGGTATTAAATGTTTATACAGATAATATAAATGGTTCTAAACATAAACTTTATAAAACAGAATCTAGTGAATTGCAAAGAATAAAATCATATTTAGATTTATCACAACTTTGTTATGTTTCACAAAATATTCAAATTTTACTAAATATTGATGTAAAAAATGATAATAAATACTTTGAAATAAAAAACTCCAAAAAAACTATAAAAGATGGAGAAAAATATAAAGTAATTCTTTATATAAGGTTATCAGTTGAAGATGGAGATTTAGTAGATGGAGATGTAAGTGGAAGTATAAGAAATCAATTACTTTTTTTATTAGATGAATGTAAGAAAAGAAATTGGGAAGTGGTTGGAATTTTTTGCGAAGAAGATATTTCAGGTATTTTGAAAGAAAGACCAGAATGGAATAAATCTTTAAAATTTTGTGAAAATGGATACACAGAAATTATGCTATGTAAAAGTCAATCAAGATTTACTAGAGAGCTTGAAACAGTAGAAAAATATCTTCATAATAAATTTGTTGAATGGAAAATTCGTTTTGTCAGTATTATTGATAATGCTGATACAAGTATAATTGCTAATAAAAAATCTCGGCAAATAAATGGATTAGTAAATGAGTGGCAAGTTGAAGATCAATCAAATAATATTAGAGCTATTTTAAAAAATAAACAGTCAAATGGATTATTTACTGGGTCTTTTGCAGCATATGGATATAAGAAAGATCCAAAAGATAAATATCATTTAATTGTTGATGAAGAAGCTGCTCAAGTTGTTAGAAAGATATTTGAATTATATGCTTTAGGTAAAGGAGTTGTATATATATGTAATTATCTTAATAAAAAGAAAATTCCTATACCTAGTATTTATAAAGCTCAAAAAGGATTAAAATATCATAATTCTTTGATTGAATTAAATAAAAAAATAGAGTATCAAGTTGAAGAAAATGAGGTATTAGAAGATATTGTAGATAGATTTAAAGTAAATATTGATGAAGTAATTGAATATAACCATTTAAAAAATAAAGAAATTAAATGGGGGGATATATTAATATTACCTGTAAGGCCTATATGGAGAACCGCGTCAATATATCAAATTTTAAAAGATGAAATTTATATTGGTACTTTGGTTCAACACAAAAACGAAGTAATTAGTTATAAAAATAAAAAGGAAAGAAAAATACCAGAAGAAGAAAGAATAAAAGTACCCCATTGTCATACTCCAATAATAGATAATGATACTTGGCAAATAGTAAAAAAAAGACTTAATGATGGTGGAAAAATAAGAATATGCAAAAATGGTGATGTTGCATTATTTTCAAGAAAAATATTTTGTGATGCGTGTGGACATACCTTTTATAGAAATAAAGCCCATGTAAAAAAAGGAGAAATATTTTACTGGTCTTGTGGTAATAATTTGGCGACAGCACGTTATCTATGTAATAATACTAAATCTATAAAAGAAGATGAAATATATAAATATGTTTTAGATGAGATTAATAAACAGATAGCAAAATATTATGATGAAAAATTAATTAAAAAAAAGTATTTTGAAATAAAAGAAACAAGTAAAGTAGAAAATGCCAAAAAAATATTATGTAATGAACTGGATGATATAGAAAATAAAATAAAGAAAAAAGAATCTATGGTTGAAACACTATATGAAGATCGTGTAAATGGAGATATTACAATAGAAGAATTTAGGAGTATAAAAGATAAAAATGATATAGCTATTTTAAATATGAGAAAAAGGGCAGAAAAAATTGTTGAAGAATTAAGATCATTTGAAAGTAAAAATAGTCAAATTGTCAAAGAAAAATTGTTTAAAAAATATAAAAAGTTAGAATTATTAGATAGAATAATAATTGATGAATTTATATCAAAAATAAGAATTGGAAGTTATAATAAACAAACAAAAACTAGAAAGGTAACAATTGATTGGAATATTTAATTTAAAAAAATTGGGAATATATAGGTACAGGGCATGATGCTTATTATAAGAAAAAAGGTAATTCTAAAGATATTGAAAATTATAAAAACACAAAAAATTTTATTAGAGCGATAAAAAGTGCTAGAAATTTTGAAAAAAGTCATGAAAAATTAGTTATAATAGCTGGAGCTTGTCAAAGTAATTATGAAGAATTAATAAAAGCTGGGGCTAATTTTGCTTCAAGTCCTAAAAGAATTAATATTCATGCATTGGATCCAGCAATAATTGCTGTAACCGTAGCTCTTACTGAAAGAAATAAAGAAATTGATTTAAAAAGTACTTTAGAAAAAACTAAATATGGTAAAGATGGGATGGGTGGAATAATTGGTAATGGATTAATGTATGTGGGGTATCCTAGATAATGAATATAGATTTAGTGAGAAATAAAATTGAAAGTCAGCTCAATAAGAAAGTTGTTATAACTGTTTATGGTATGCGTAATAAAATATCTCGATATGAAGGAATACTTTATAAAACATATCCTAATATTTTTACAATAATGAATGATGGAGTAGAAAAAAGTTTTTCTTATAATGATTATATAACTGGAAATATAAAATTAAGAGTTCTTTAAGGATGTTAAAAATTTCCGTTGAATTAAAAAGTAAATTATCGTGATATGTAAAAAGTAGATTAAGAAAGTAAATGCTCGTGAAAACGGGCGTTT
>CANRDZ010000041.1 GCA_947629465.1 uncultured Bacilli bacterium
CAAAGTGACTATAATATATTAGTTTTGAGACATTTTCAAATACTAACACTTAAGACATTATCATATACTAATCATAAACTAATTAAATTCATATATTATTACATCTTGAATAAATTGATAAAAAGTATTATTCTTATTTAAGAATTGAGGTAGAGTATGAAAAAAGCTTTTAAATTTTTTTGTGTTTTTGTATTTTTAATTTTCTCCCCATTTGTAGTTCAAGCTAAAAGTAATCCTTATCCTAAAATGGAAGAGTCTTTGTTTGGGGGAGAAATAATTAATTGTACTTGGTATGCATGGCAACAAGCAAAAGAGAGAATGGGTGTTGAACTTCCTTTATGGTACTATGTTGAAACATGGTATAGTAAAGCTGAAAAAGCTGGGTATTCAGTTGGAAAAGAACCTAAAGTTGATTCTTTAATGATTTGGGATTATGGCGAAGGTTTTGGTGGTCATGTTTCCTATGTCATTGGTGTTAATGGTGATAGTGTAACATATATTGAAGGTGGTTCACCAATGACTGAAGATGGTATAAATCAAGATACTATGACTTTGGGTATGATGAAAGAATTTTTAGTTGGGTTTATATATTTAGATAAAGCTCCAGTAAAAAAAGAAGAAACCACTACAGCAGAAAAAGAAACATCTAAAAAAGAGGAATCTAAGCCTAAAGAAGAGCCTAAATCTACAAATAATTACTTGAGTGATTTAAAAATATCTTCTGGCGAAATAGAATTTAATAAAGATACTTTAGAATATTCTATGGAAGTTTCAAATGAAATTAATGAAATTACTATTACTGCTGTTGCAGAAGATAAGAAAGCTACAATAAATGGAAATGAAACTTATAATTTACAAGACGGAGAAAATAAAATAACTATTTCTGTTAAAGCGGAAAATGGTGATATAAAAAATTATATTATTAATATTAATCGAAAAGAAAAGGTAGAAGAAGTTAATATTGAAGAAGATAAAATAACATCTGTTGAAAAAGATAAAGAAAATAAAAAAGATATAAATAAAGTAGTAATAATTAGTACCATTATAGTATTTTGTCTTATTTTATTTATAGGAATTATAATTTTAATTACTAGAATAATTAAAAATAAGAAAAATAAAAAAATAAATTAGTATTATCGAATAGATAATCTTTTTTAAATAAAAAAAATTTAGTAGATACTAAATTTTTAAAATTTAATTTTTGGCAGGGGATGAGAGAATCGAACTCCCAACTAAAGTTTTGGAGACTCCTATTATACCATTTAACTAATCCCCTAAATTGGTTACGAATTGATTATAACATAATTATTTTAAAAATAAAAGCATATTATTAATTAGGTGGTTAAATGCTTATTAGTTATACGGATAAAGAAGTTGATTTACTAGCAAGAATTATGAGAGCGGAAGCTTTAAATGAAGGTGATCTGGGAATGTTAATGGTTGGTAATGTTGTAATTAATCGAGTAATAGCTAATTGTTACACATTTAAAAATATTGATTCTATTACTGATGCTATATATCAGCCAAATCAATTCTCTGGAACAGAAAGTTCTCTTTATTATGGAGCTGCTACTACTTTGGAAAGACGTCTTGCAGAAAGAGTTTTAAAAGGTGAATATTATTATCCAGCAACTCATGCTTTATGGTTCTATGCTCCCGGTACTTCATCTTGTCAAAGTTTATGGTATAGTCAGCCATTAGCTGGAAAATATAAAAATCATTGTTTTTATCGCCCTAAAAGTGGCGAATGTCAAGAATTATATTAAGTATAGGAATTTTTTCAAAAGTATGATATAATCTTACCGCAAGGGAGTGATTTTATGAAAGTATTAAAGAAAAATTTACCAAAAGGCGTTAAAAAGAAATTTACTCGTGTAAAAGGAGTTAAAGTTAAATTAATACCTATGCCAAAGAAAACTAAAAAGAATAAATAGTTAAATTAATTATTTATTCTTTTTTAATTGCATTTGTAAAATCATTTTATTTATTTCTTTATTAGTAGTTAAACAATTAAATTCTTTGGCTTTTTCTTCGTCATGATTAAAGTAATTACTTTCAATTTTAAAGTATTCATCTGACAAATGATAGTATGCTTTTGCTAATGCATATTTAGCATTAATATCTTTTGTTTCTTTATATAATAAATCTATAGGATATCCCAATAATATTAAAATTTCATTTAAAATTGTTAAATATTCTTCTAAAATCAAGTTTTTACATTTTCCTTGATAATCTTTTAATTTTAATATTTTTTGAACTATTTCATTAATAATATTTTGGGCTTCAGAAAAAGTTATATATTTTTCATTTAAAAAATCAACTGTTTCTTTATAATCTATAGTTGAATTCAAATAAGCTATATTTAATAACTTATATAATTCTTTAATAAAGTCACTTCCTGTTAAATTTTGTTTTCTTAAATTGGCAATTTGAACTTTTATAAAAGGCAATTCTATAGGATCGATATCAATTAATTGACCTTTATTAATAATTACTTTAATTAAGTCATTAAATTTATATTTTCCCTTTGTTTCTTTATTTATTTGATGCTCTTTAATTTGTAATTCGCAAACTACACATTTAACACCTGAAAAATTTCGGTAAAAAATATGTCCTTTTTGGCATAAGTCATTTTTTCCACTAGTATGTAAATAATCTTCTAATTTTTTGCTATAATTCATTTTTTTATCTCCTTAATTTTATTTTAATACTTTTATTATAATGTCACTTAATAATTTATTTTAACATAAAAAATTTGAATGTAAATAATAACATATTTGCTAACTTTATTAATGTATGTTATATTTAGAAATAGATGATTGTTATGGATTTAAAAAGTATAAAAGGTATTTCTATTGGAACGGAAACTAAATTAAATAATTTAGGTATTAATAATGTTGAAGACTTGCTAGAATTTTATCCTTATCGTTATAATTTTATTAATTTAATAGATATTAAGGATGCAAATGATAATGAAAGTGTAACTATAAAAGCAACAATTATAGAGATACCTAAAATACAATATATAAAAAAGAATTTAAATAAAATGATATTTAAAGTAATAAGTAATAATCAATTAATATTTGTTACTATTTTTAATCGAGCATTTTTAAAACAAAATTTATTGTTAAATAGAGAAGTTGTTTTAATTGGAAAATATAATAAATTGAAAAATAGTTTTGTTGCAAGTGATATTAAATTTAATATATTAGAAAATACAATTGAACCTGTTTATCATTTAGTTGAAGGATTAACTAATAATAATATGAGGAAATTAATTAAAGAGGCATTAAAATCTAATATGTATTATGATTATATTCCTTATATATATGTTGAAAAGTATCATTTTATTAACAAAAAAGATGCAGTTAATTTAATTCATAATCCTAAAAATTCTAATGATATAAAATTAGCATCTTTAAGATTAAAATATGAAGAATTATTTGACTTTATGTTTAAAATAAATTATTTAAAAAAAGTAAATAAAAAAATAATAGGTATTAAAAGAGAATTGGATAATCATACCAATGATTTTTGTAGTATTCTTCCTTTTCAATTAACTAGTGATCAATTAAAATGTATGAATGAAATATATGAAGATTTAATTAGTGACAGAAGAATGAATCGTTTAATTTTAGGTGATGTTGGAAGTGGAAAAACTATTGTAGCAACTTATGCAATATATTTAAATTATTTAAGTCATCATCAAAGTGCTTTAATGGCTCCGACTGAAATATTAGCTAATCAACATTATAAAAACATTAAAGGTTTATTAGATATATTTAATATTAAAACGGAAATTTTAACAGGATCGACTAAAAATAAAGATAAAGAAGTGATATTAAAAAAATTATTAAATGGAGAAATTGATTTAATTATTGGAACTCATTCTCTTATAAATTCTAATGTTAAATTTAAATCTTTAGGATTAGTTATAACTGATGAACAACATCGTTTTGGAGTTGAACAAAGAAATATTTTAAATGATAAAGGAAATCAGCCAGATGTTTTATATTTATCTGCTACGCCTATACCAAGGACTTATGCTTTAACTATTTATGGAGATTTAGATTTATCATTAATTAAAATAAAACCTAAAGGAAGAAAAGAAATTGAAACTAAAGTTTATAAAGAAACAGAAATAAAAGAAGTTTTATATAAAATGTTAGAAGAGTTAAAATTGGGACATCAAATATATGTTGTATCACCATTAATAGAAAATAATTTAGAAGTTGATTTAAAAAGTGTTTTTGATTTAGAAGAAAAATTTAATACTGCTTTTAATAATAAAGTAGCTATAGGTATATTACATGGAAAATTAAAAAGTAAAGAAAAAGATTTGACGATGAATGAATTTAAAAATGGTAATTTAAAAATACTTATTTCAACAACTGTTATTGAAGTTGGAGTTGATATACCAAATACTACAATGATAGTAATTTATAATGCTGAAAGATTTGGTTTAGCAACGCTTCATCAATTAAGGGGTAGAGTAGGAAGAAATGATTGTCAAAGTTATTGTTATTTAATTAGTAATAAAGATATAAAAAGATTAAAAGTTTTGGAAGAAAGTAATGATGGTTTTTATATTAGTGAAAAAGATTTTGAAATGAGAGGTAGTGGAGATTTATTTGGAGTAAAGCAAAGTGGTTTAACAAGTTTTAAAATAGCTAATTTAAAAACAGATTATCAAATTCTTTTACAAACTAAAAAAGATTCTGAAGATTATATTAATGATGGATTATATATTGAAAATGAACATTATAAAGAAATAGTTAATGATATATCATTTATTAATTAATATTTGCATATTTATAGTTTTATAGTATAATAAACAGAAAATGGTGGTAATTTTATGAATGGTATGAAGTTTGTTCATGAAGATAATATTAAAAATAAAATAAAAACAAATTATAATGGATATAGAGATGAATTTGTAGCTTTTTATAATGATGTTTATATGGTAACTAGAAATAAATTATTAAGTTTAGATTATGCTAAAGATAATGATGAAGTTTTTATTGAAGCTACAAATTTAATAAATGAATATTATGTTGAATTAGAAAAATTTGCTGATAAATATAATGTTAGTTCACAATCAAAATTTAGATCGTCTTTTTTAGAAGAAGTAAGTAATTATTTATTTTTAAAAAATGAATTTATTGTAAGTGGTGAATTATGCATTTATAATAAAGATGTTTATGCAGGAATGAAAATAGGAAATGATTTAAAGTTAAATATTATCAAAAAAAATGTTGATTTTTGTATTGGTAAAAAAGTTTCAATTTTTGTTGAGAATGTAGAATATCAAATTATTTTACCTATTATTTGTGTAGAAGTTAAAACTTATTTAGATGCTACAATGTTTGGTGAAGTACAATTTTCAAGTAAATTATTAAAATCAGCTACACCTAATGTTAAAACTTATGTATTAATGGAAACTAATGAAGTTGGAAGTGATAAAATTATTTCAGCTAGGTATGATAAAGTTGTAAATGAATTGTTTGTTTTAAGAAAGAATGATACTTCTATTATTTCTTATCAAGTTTTAAAAGATTATTATGAGCAAATCTGTATTGATATTAAAAATATCTCAATTGATCGTGGTATAAATGTTCCAGGACGATTAATTGAAGTTTCAAAATAAAAAGTCTACTTAAAATAGTTGAGTAGACTTTTTGCTATAGCTTTAGCTAAAAGAGGAGGAACAGCATTTCCAATTTGTTGATATTGTGATAAATTTTTTTCCCATGACATTGTAGTCCTTTTTCCATAAAATATATAATTGTCTGGAAATGATTGTAATCTTGCTCCTTCTCTGGCTGTATAATTTCTATTAATATAAGGATGAATGAAATTACTTTGAAAACTAGCAGGAATTGTTGGAGAAGGTTTATTTGGATAAGGTCTCATGTTATTTTGAGAAAAAGCTTTACCGCTTATTTTACTAGCATCTCCTCTTTTTCTTTGCATATGACATTCTTCTACATCTGCAACGGATTGTCCAAAATTAATATGTTCAAATCTTTCTATTAATCTTTTAGTATGTCTCATAGCTATATGGTTTTCAACATATTGGCTTTTTTGTCTTGCCCATCTTTGAAATTCATTTTGAGGTTCACAATCATATTCCATTTTTTCTTTTCCTTCGCCAGATTTTATTTTTGGAAGATCCATTATAGCTTCTTCAATTGTAACTTGATGATTTTCAAATAAAAATGGTTCAGGAGTTATTTTTTCTTCATCAAATTTTATATCATTTCTAATACCTATAAAAGCTATTCTTATCCGTGATTGAGGTACACCGTATAAAGCCGCATTTAATTTGCAAATTTTAACGTTATAACCAGTTTTTTTGTATTCATTTAATATTAAATCTTTAACTAATTTATTTTCTTTTGTTTTCATAGATAAAATTCCGGTAACATTTTCCATTACAAAAAATTTTGGTTTATAATAATTGACAAAACGAACAAATTCCATAAATAAATTATTTCTAGGATCATTTTTATCTCTGTTTCCACTTAATGAAAATCCTTGACAAGGAGGACCACCAATTATGCCATCAATTTTTAAAGAATTAGGTAACAAATTTTTTAAATTTTGAATATTTATTATATCATCAACAATTACTTTAGTTTTTGGATGATTATTTTTATATGTTTCAGCAGCCCATTCATCTTTTTCAATTGCTAATACTACATTGAAACCTGCCATTTCAAAGCCAAGACTTAACCCTCCACAGCCAGCAAATAAATCAATTATGTTCATTTTCATTTTGTATACTCCTTATTTTATTATGCTTTGACAAACAATTTGTAAAAATTAACAAATATTTAGTCTTTTATTGAGGCATATCTAGTTTAAGATTATTTGCCTATTTTTCACCATATATTAATTATAACATATAAAATTAAATATTTGGTAATTATGTTTTTAATATTTTAAAATGTTAAATTATATATAAATTTATCTTTTATAATTATTTAATTGATCAGAAAAATTAACATTTTTAATAACCATATTTTGATTAGGATTTTGTAATAACATTTCTAATTTTTGTTTATCTATATATTTTTCTAATTTTTTCATATCAGTAATATCTTTAGGCCTTTTAGTATATTTTTTTAAATTATATACACTTTCTAATGAACCAGTTCTAAATTTTGTACCATTATATTCTATTGGATTTTCATCATAGTTTAAAGCTGTTCCAAGAGGAGTAGAATGTCTTTCTAATACATCTACGATAACTTTTTCTCCTTCTAATCTATGAGAATATTCTTTAACTGTTATTGAATTATCAGCCTCTCTTCTAAAGCAAAAGAATCCTAAATGAAATTCATTATTAGGGTTTTGAGCTAAAACAGTATGTGGTGGTTTTTTTTGTTGCATTTCAATAAATCTTTCTTTGCTTGGAAATCTATCATCAAAAAATTTATATCCTGTTGTCTTAATAATTTCGGAAATTTTGGGAATATCATCTTCATTAATCATAATATCAATATCATCATGATATCTAAATAATGGTTGATTTATTTTTAAAAAGCATGGTAAGGCTCCAACTATATAATAATCTATTCCATATTTATTAAATAAAGTACAAAATTTTGTTAATGATGAGAGTACTAATTTATGATTTTCTTCTAATGACATATTTCCTTCAATTTGATTAGAATATGTTTGATCTAAAATTTTTTTCATTTCGTTAATAGGAGGACATATAATAGGATTATAATTTCTAATTATATTTAAAGCATAATCATAATAAGGAGAAGTAGGACCAACTAAACAATAAACATTTTCTGCTAAATTTTTAATTATTTCTATATCTGACATTTTAGAATATTTTTCTAATAAAGTGTGCTTTTGTTCATCAGTTATATTTACTAATTTAGAAAATGTATCTATTATTCTTTCTAATTGTTTATTCTTAATATTATCCATAAAATTTCTCCTATTTTATCTAATAAAATTATATCATAAACTCTTTATATAAAGTTATATTAATTTTTAACTGTTATAGAATATTTAGTTAGATTATTGTATAATTAATTTTATATTTTGGGAGGAATATATGTTTAATTTAGAAAATATTTTAGCTTATGCTAATACTAATATACAAATAATAGGAATATTTATTGCCATAATTGGAGGATTAATTGCTACAAAATTACTTAATTTAAAAGTTGAAAAAGACGCTTTAAATGAAAAATTAAAGAAAATTGAAAAAGAAATAGATTTTAATGAAAATAAAAAGACAGATAAAGAATATAAAATATATTTAAAAAAAAGAGAAGATTATATATATTATATATATGAAAAAATAGGTGAAAAAGATTTTAATATATCTAATTATGATGATTATGGTTTAAATAGTGAGCAAAGATTAAAAATAATTTTTGAAATAAAAGAAATGATGGCTCAAGCTAAAGAAATATTTAATATAAAGCATAAAAAAAGTGAAGTTAAAAAAATATTAAAACAAAATCATATTAGAGAAAATACAATTGAATATGCAATTTATGAATATGTTGGTTATAAAACTGGTGGTAATACAAATGGTATTGGTCCATTTGGAATAACAATTCCTGATTTAGATGATATTAGAATGGATTCGGTTCATCTTTCTTCTTTGCAAGAAAATCTTGAGGAAAGAGATTTGAATAATCGAATAGATGAATTAAATGAATTACTTAAATGGAAGTTAATAGAAAAAGAAGATATAGAATCAAAAATAATTGCAATTAAAAATAACTTAAATATTAAAAATGATGTTATTTTATTTATTTTAATAACTATTTTTAATATTATTATACCGCAAGTAGTATTATCAATTTATCCTCTTTTTATAAATTATAAATTTTTTAAATATATTTTTGCTATTTATAGTATAGTATCTTTTATAATATCTATGTTAGTTATGTTAATATATATTTATAATTTATTTCGAAAAATAATTAAAGATTAATATTTAATTGTAATCAATAATAATTTTCTATGAAATTATTTCTATGATATAATAAAATAAGGAGTAAAATAAATGAGTAAATATTATGATAATATTAACCAAAAAATCAAAGATTATTTTGATATTTTAGAATCAAATTTTCCAGAATGGTTAAATGAATATATAGATACAAAAGAATTATTATCCCAACAATATATCAGTGTTACTTGTGGTACAATTTATTCAAATTTATTTGAAAGTGATTTTTTCTTTTCAAGTCTAGATCATTCTGTTGCTGTAGCCTTAATTATATGGCATTTTACTCATGATAAAAAACAAACTTTATCGGGATTATTTCATGATATAGCAACACCTGCATTTAAACATTGTGTAGATTTCTTAAATGGTGATTATATGAATCAAGAATCTACCGAGGATTTAACTACTGAAATTATCAAAAATTCTAAAGAAATAATGGCTTTATTAAAAAGAGATAATATTTTAGTATCGGAAATAGATAATTACCACCTTTATCCAATCGCAGATAATGATACTCCTAAATTATCTGCTGATAATCGATAAATTGTTTTTTTACATATTGGTAATATTTAGTTAAATTTTTATTTTCTTTTTCTATTTCTTTCAGATCTTCATAGGCTCTTTTAATTTCTTTAGAATATTTCCTATCACAAAAAACACTATCTATAAAAAATGTCATTTCTCTTTTCCTTTTTTCTTTTTCTAACATATTATCTAATAATTCTTTTGTTTTGTCTAAAATAGTATAATTTTTATATGGTGTTTTATAAACAAATTTCGTAATATCGATATGATAATTATCAATTAAATATGATAATAATTCTATGTCATGGGAACATATAGTATTATAAACAATTTTTTCAATGCTATTGTTAAAAATTTTTTTTGGTAATTTATGTTCTTCAAAAAACTTAAAAGTGTCTAAATCTGTGACATAACCAATAGCATAGGTATCTTCCTTATCAATAGTATATTTTTTAAATAAATTTAATCCTTTTGCCATCAAACTTTTAATAATGTCAATATTACCTCGATTTATAGCCATTAAATAACAATCATAATCCAAATTATCTATATATTCAAACGATACACCTTTATTAATTAAATAAATACTTAATTTATTATATCCTACATTAACACTTTCAATAAGTAATTCTTCCAAATTAATATTTAATTTATTTTTTTTAATCAATTTAATTAATTTGTCTTCACTATATTTTTTTAATATTTCTATAATTTCCATACATACCTCCAAAATTAATATAGCATTAATTATAGTATAAAAAATACCAATCGTTCGATTGATTTCTATATATCAATGTCCGAAAAGTTCGAACAGATTCGTCAATGGAGCGATAACTTTACTTATATTC
>CANRDZ010000042.1 GCA_947629465.1 uncultured Bacilli bacterium
TTCCACTTAAACTTATACTTTTTACTTTTGGTACTACATCATCTTTATCATAATAAAAATTACAGTATAATGATTTACTACTTACTACTGTTATACTCATATCATCATTTAAGGTTATTGAATTACTTACTGTATTTCCTTCATAATCTATACATTTTGATTTTGTTGTATTCAAAAAATATCCTTGCGTTGGAAACGTTGTATCTGTTGTTAAGGTATGATCCCCTTTACCCATATTTTGTTCTTTATATATTGCAAATTGTTTATTTAAAGTTTTTTTCTGTCTATGTATCTCTACTTCATTTAAAGTATTATTTCTTACTTTAGTTATTGGTATTATTAATAATAGTATTAATAATAACCCCCCCCCATACGAACATTATTTTGCTTTTATTTCTCATAGACTATCTTTCTCTTTCTATTTTTATATATCTATTTTAACATATTATTTTTTCATTGTGAATACATATTTTTAAAAAAAAGAAGATTATTCTTCTTCTTTAAAATCTTTTAATTCTCCATCACTAGCAAGAATTTTATTAACTTTTTCCGTTGCACTATTTAATTTATCACTACAACTTTTAGCTAATTCCATAGCTTCTGTATATTTCTTTATGGCATCTTCCAAAGGAACATTACCACTTTCAAGTTCTTTTACTAAACTTTCTAAATCTTTTAAATTAGTTTCAAATGTTTTTTCTTCCATTTTAAATCCTTCCTTCTATTTTATATCTTTAACAATGGCACTAAATTCACCATCATATAATTTAATATTAATTTCTTCATCTTTTTTCAAATCTTTAGTACTTTTAATTACCTTATCATCCTTTCTTACTAATGAATAACCATTACTTAATATATTTAAAGGATTAACAAGTTTTAAAGTATTAATCAAATAATCTAAATTATGATTTAAATTAATAAATCTTTTTTCCATTAAATTATTTAAATTAATTTTAATCTCTTTTAATTTATTTTGATTATTATTAATTATATTTATTGGACTAACTAATTTTATAGCATTAATTGATAATTCTAAACCATGTTTTTTATTAGCAATAATATTATTAATATTATTATTTAAATTTTCAATTAATTTATCTAACTTTTGTTCTTTTAATTCATATAAACTCATTGGATTTTTTAATACAAAAGAATTTTTTAAATTACGTAGTTCAATAAATTTAGTATTAATCAAATTTTTTATAAATTTATTTAATCTTATTTTATATTGATTAATTAAATTATTAGTATCTAATATAGTAGGCACAGCCATTTCTGCTGCTCCAGTTGGTGTTGGTGCTCTTAAATCAGCCACAAAATCTGCAATTGTAAAATCAGGTTCATGTCCAACAGCACTTATAATAGGTGTTTTAGCATTATAAATTGCTCTTGCTACAATTTCTTCATTAAAAGCCCATAAATCTTCAATAGAACCTCCTCCTCTTCCAACAATAAGTAAATCACAGCCAAAATTATCAGCAACCTCAATTTGTTTAACAATATTTGGTGCTGCTTCAGCCCCTTGAACTAATGTTGGAAAAAGAATTGCTTCACATAAAGGATAACGCCTTCTAATTGTACTCATAATATCTCTAACTGCTGCTCCTGTATCTGCAGTAATAATACCAATTCTATTTGGATATTTAGGAATAGGTTTTTTATGATTAGGATCAAATAATCCCTCTTTAGATAATTTTTCTTTTAATTTTTCAAATTCTAAATATAAATTACCTAATCCATCTAAATCCATTGTATCAACATATATTTGATAACTACCAGAAGTTGGATAAGCCGATACTCTTCCACTAACCAAAACTTTCATTCCATCTTCCGGATTAAACTTTAAATTTTTAGTACTACTTTGAAACATTACCGCATTAATTCTACCTAAATCATCTTTTAAAGTAAAATATAAATGTCCTCTTGTATGCCATTTAAAATTAGAAATTTCTCCTTTTAAATAAATTCTATTTAAGAAAAAATCACTATCAAGTAAACTTTTTATATAATTATTAAGTTCTGATACTCCTATATATTTTTTATCTTCTATCATAATTACTCCTAAATAATACACTTTAATAATAACAAACATTAATTCGTAAGTCAATTGTTAAAAAAATATTTAAGAGTTAAAACTCATAAATATTTAATCTTCTTTAATTAACTTATCTAATACAGCATTAATAATTTTTCTTACATTATCATCACTATATATTTTAGCTAAATCTAATGCTTCATTTATCACTACAATTGGAGGTGTATCAGTAAATTTAATTTCAAAGATAGCCATTCTTAATATAGAGGCCCCAATTTTTTCTATTCTATCAATAGTCCAATCATTCATATATTTATTTGCATATTCATCAATTGCTTTTTGGTGAGTAACAACCCCATAAACAATATCTCTTACAAAATCATTATCAATATCTAAATTATCTTTAATCAAATCATCAATATTAACTTTATCTTTTTTAAACAAATCATATTGATACAAAATAGTCATACATATTCGTCTTAACTCACTTCTTGTTTTACTCATAACCTCACCTCACTTTTTAAATTATATCAAAAACTATTTAAAAATACTATAGAGAAAACTATTAATATTTTATTATTTAATTTTATTTTTTAAATCATATAAACAATTTAAGGCTTCAAGTGGAGTCATTTTATTTATATCAATTTCCTTAATTATTTTTTTAATTTCTTCTTCTTTATTTTCAACATTATCAAAGTTAAAAGATAACTGAATTTTTTCACTTTCTAAATTCTTTTTTCTACCTTCATCTTCATAACCTTTTAAAATAATTTCAGCTCTATTTAATAAACTTTCTGGCATCTTTGCAAGTCTTGCCACATGAATTCCATAACTTTTATCAATTGAACCATCTTTAACTTTATGTAAAAAAGTAATATTACCATTATTAGAAACAACATCAACATGAACATTTTTAATTGTACTATATTTTTTATCCATTTTAGTAAGTTCATGATAATGAGTTGAAAAAAGAGTTAAAGCTTTAATATTTTCATTAATATATTCTAATATAGCTGCTGCTAAACTCATACCATCATAAGTAGCAGTACCTCTTCCAAGTTCATCAAATATAATTAAACTTTTATCAGTCGCATTTACAATAGCATTTCTTGCTTCTTTCATTTCAACCATAAATGTAGATTCTCCACTTACTAAATCATCAGAAGCACCAATTCTTGTAAATATTTTATCAATAATTGGTATATTTGCTTTTTTAGCTGGTACAAATGATCCCATTTGAGCCATTATTATAATAATAGCTACTTCTCTCATAAAAGTTGACTTACCACTCATATTTGGTCCTGTTATAAGAAGAGTGGATTTATCTTTATTCATTATACAATCATTTGCTACATATAAACTACCAGAAACAATCTCAACAACAGGATGTCTACCTTCAATTATTTCTAAATTTTTATCTTCATTTAATGTAGGTCTTACAAAATTATATTCTTCACTACATAAAGCTAAAGATAAAATAGCATCTATATTACCAATAATATCAGCAGTATTTTTTATTTTTAAAATTTCTTTTTTTAAAATATTTCTTATTTCTATAAATAAATCATATTCTAAATTAATAATTTTTTCTTCAGCATTTAATATTAAATCTTCTTTTTCTTTTAAAAGAGGGGAAATAAATCTTTCACAATTAGTTAAAGTTTGTCTTCTTTCCCAACCAAAATTTTCTTTAACTTCTTTAGCTTGACCTTTAGAAACTTCAATATAATAACCAAATACTTTATTAAAACCTACTTTTAAATTTTTAATTTTTGTTTCTTCTTTTATTTCATTTTCAAAAGAAGCAATAAAATTTTTACCCCCACTTCTAATACTTTTTAATTCATCTAATTCTTTATTATATCCTTCTTTAATTAAATAACCTTCTTTTAAAGTAATTGGGGGATTTTCATATAGAGCTTCTTCTAATAACATAAAAATATCTTGATGAGTATTTATATCTTCTTTAATATTTAATTCTTCAAAAATTTCTTTTATTCTAGGTAAAACTTTTAAACTATTTTTAAATTGTAATAGATCTCTTCCATTAGCATTTAAAGCATTAACTTTACCACATAATCTTTCTAAATCATATATTTCATATAATAATTCTTTAAGTTCATCTCTTAAAATAAAATTTTTATTTAAAGTTTCAATTAAATCATATCTTTTATTAAGTTCATTTATATCTTTTAAAGGATGCATTAAAAAATTACGTAATTTACGACTACCCATTGCAGTTTTACATTTATCTAAAAGCCATATTAAAGAATAAGTTCGATCTTTTAATCTAATTGTTTCAAATAATTCTAAATTTCTAACAACATGAATATCCATTTCTAAATAATCTAATTTAGAAATAATATTACAATTATTAAAATGATTAATACTTTTTAATTCTCTTACAACTAAATAATAAAATAAATGGTTTATACCAGCTTTACATCTTGGATCAATTATATTTTTTAAAAAGGAAACTTCATCACTATAATATTCTTTACTAAAAGCAATTTCTATATTATATTTATTTTTTAAAAGATCAATTAAATTTTTATTTTCATCATCAATTAAAATAATTTCTTTTATTCCTAAACTTAATATTTCACTAATAAGTTTTTCAGTATTTTTAGGTAAAGATAAACTATTAAGTTCTCCTGTTGTAATATCTGCATAAGTAACTATATAAATATCACTATATTCTAATATACTAGCAATATAAGAATTATTTTTTTCATCTAAAAGTTCAAAATCAGTAATTGTTCCTTTACTTATTACATCTACTACTCCTCTTTTTACTGTATCTTTAGCAGTTTTAGGATCTTCTAATTGTTCACAAATAGCTACCCGATAACCTTTATTTACTAATTTTTCTATATAACTTTTAACTGCATGATAAGGAACACCACACATAGGTACTCTTTCTGAAAGTCCTGCTTGTTTTCCTGTTAAAGTTAACTCTAACTCTCTAGAAGCAATAAGACCATCTTCAAAAAAAAGTTCATAAAAATCCCCAAGACGAAAAAATAAAAGTTCTTCTTTATACTGATCTTTTATTTCCATATATTGTTTCATCATTGGACTTAATTTTGATCTATCTACTTCATTTCTTTTCATGCCTAATATTATACCTTTTTTTAATATTTAATGCAAATAAAAAGGAAATAACTTTCCTATTTATCTTTTCTTATTAAATATATTATAGAAGAACAAACTATTACCATTAATGAAGGAATTCTAAAGGATATTACAAAACGCATAAATCGATTTAATAAATTTCCTTTTAAATCATAACCACTTCTAAATAATAATAAAATTGTCGGTGTAAATGGCATTGCATCAGTTATATAATGCATTCCCATCGCAATTAAATTTAAAAAAACTGGCGTTACAAGTAATAAAATATAAAATATAATTGATGTTTTAATATTGCTTTTAATAGTAACAAATATAGTCATTAATGCTTCTAAAACAAAACTTAAAGCTAAAACAGTTATATGACTAACACCATTTAATTCTAATAAACATAAAAAAAATAAAATAATAATATCTAATATTAAATAAGTTATAATAACTAATGTTAAGTTAAAACTATTATTTTTTTCTTCTTTTATTTTCCCTTTTTTTCTTTCCATAAATTCATCCCTATATTTTCATTAATTCTTCTTCTTTTTCTTTAATTTTTTCATCTACTAATTTATTATATTTATTTATAAGTTCTTGAACATCATCTAAATACAATTTTTCTTCATCTTCGGGTAATTCACTTTTTTTAATTTTATCATTATCTTCTTGTCTAATATTTCGTAAAGCAATTTTAGCTTCTTCTCCTAAAGATTTAGCTGTTTTAACATATTCCCTTCTTCTATCTTCAGTAAGTTCTGGAACAGTTAAAATAATCATTTCTCCATTATTATTCGGAGCAATTCCTATATTTGATTCATTAATAGCTTTTTCTATATTTTTTAAAGCATTTCGATCAAATGGCTTAATAAATAATTGTCTAGCTTCAGGTACAGTAATATTAGCTATAGCATTAATTGGAGTTTGAGTACCATAATAATCAACCATTATTCCATTTAATATACTTGGATTAGCTCTTCCTGCCCTAATAGATAATAATTTATTATCTAAATTTTCTAAAGCTTTTTCCATTTTTAATTCTGTATTTAAGTCCATTCTAAACCTCCATATTTAAATTATAATCTTTATCCATTGATTTGACAAGATAAGTTATACAAAGTTTACCAAAATCATTTATGTATAAAGAATAATTTTGAAAATTATTTAATGTTTCATCTATTTTAATAATTTCTACACCATCTTCAATAATTTGACTATTATTTAACTCTTCTCTTATTTTATTTTTAATTTCCTCTAATGTAATATTATATTTACTTAATAAATCATTTTCACTTAATCTTTTACCTTCTAAAGTATCATAAACATAACTTTTTGAACTTTTAAAAGTTAATAAATCAAAACATGAATAAGAATAATCTTTTATTACTAAACTTACATATCCTCCAAAATCAAATACTTCATAATTTCTTTGAAATAATGCATAAATATCATCATAATTATATACACCATCTAAATTAGGTAATCCTTGTTTACTTATATACATAACACTTTCTTTATTAGCTTTATTTTCTGCTTCTAAACTTTCTGTTAATTTTTCTTCACCTTTAATATTTATAACTACATCTTTATAAACAAGATTAGCCTCTTTACTAATAGTATTTTCATTTATAAAATAAATATAATCTTTATTTTCATCAATTTTATAATTAATTACTCTATCATTATCTTTATTATTAAATGTAAAATCACTATTAATCATTTTTTTAGTAAAAAAATATCCTCCAACAATTAGAAAAATAATAAAAATAATAAATAAACAAAATCCAAATTTACTTTTAAAACCATCTTCCATTTACATCCTCTATTTCATATATTCTAAAAAAATCATTTTTATTTCTTCTTTAGTTCGATTTATAACATCATTTGTATAATAAATATCTGGACTTATAGTACCTTTTAAAATAGAAGTTTCATCAAAATAACCAATTATATTGCCATTTTTAATTACTACTAAAGTCGGAGCATATAAATCCTTATTCCCCAAATCATCAACATTAACATACACATCAAGATTATTAACTATTGTTTCATAAGTACCATTATTATTTTCTCGATCATTTAAAAAATCATAATATAAGATTTCTTTTATTCCTACTTCTTTAGCTACATCATTAATATAAGAAGCTAAATAATTAGTCCATTCATTATTAGGAAATCCCATTAATATAATACCACTTTGTTTATTTATAATATTTAAAGCATCATTAGCATTTACAAATTTAAAAACATTATCTTCTTCTACTTTATCATACAATTCACTAAATCTAATATTATCTAAAACTTTTTCTTTAGAATAATCTTTATTGCCAATTAAAATACATAAAATAAGACAAACAATAAAAATAATGGTATATAAATACATTTGAACTTTATTTTTAAACAAACTTTTCTTTTCCATAATACACCTACTAAAATTATAACAAATAATTTGCTTTTTTTTAATATTTACTTATCTTTTTTGATGTCAATATATGTCGAACATTTCTATTTAAATAAAAAGAGTGCTTATTTATTGCACTCTTCACAAATTTCTTCCCCATTTTTTAATACTAATAAATTACCACATTTCTTACAGATATTTCCAGTTGGCTTATACCAAGATGCATAATCACATTTAGGATATCCAGAACATCCATAAAATATTTTTCCCTTTTTAGTTTTTCTTTCCACAATATCTTTATGACATTTAGGACATTCAGCTACTTTTTCTACTTCTTTTCCTTGCTTTTCTTCCTTTTTAATATATTTACATTTAGGATAGTTTGAACAAGCAACAAATTCTCCATACTTTCCTTTTCTAATAACTAAATCTCCTCCACATAGAGGACATACCTCTCCCGTTGAAACAGGTTGCTTTTTTTCCATATTTTTTAAAGCATCATCCATAATTGGAGCAAATTTATCATAAAATTCATGTAAAACTTTAACATTATCTTTTTTAGCTTCGGCAATCTCATCTAAATCAGATTCCATATTTGCAGTATATTTAACATTAATAATATCACTAAAATATTCTTGTAATTTATCAGTTGTTTCAATTCCTATTTCTGTTGGAATAAATTTTTTATCTTCTAATTTTACGTAATCATGGTCTTTTAAGGTAGAAATAATTGTAGCATAAGTTGATGGTCTACCAATACCTAAACTTTCTAATTCTTTGATTAAACTACTTTCTGTATATCTACTTGCAGGTTTAGTAAAATGTTGATATTTATTTAGAGCATTTGCCTCTAAAACATTATTTGAATAACTTTTAAAATCAGGTAATATTTTATCTTCATTATCTTCATAATCTTGATAAACTTTTAAATAACCATCAAATTTTAAAACACTTCCTGTAGTTTTAAATAAATAGTCATTATTTAAAAATGTTACTGTAGTAACTTTAACTTTAGCATCTGCCATTATAGATGCTAAAGCTCTAATATATATAAGTTTATATAATTTATATTCATCATTAGATAAAAAGGCTTTAATAGATTCTGGTGTTCTTTTAATACTTGTTGGACGAATACCTTCATGAGCATCTTGCATATTAGCATTTTTTTTACCTATTTTAGCTGCTCCTACGTACTCACTACCAAAATTTTTATCAATATATTCTTTAGTTTCTTTAATAAAATCTGCACTTATTCTTACACTATCTGTACGCATATAAGTTATTAAACCAACTGTTTCTTTGTCTAAATCAACACCTTCATATAATTTTTGAGCAATTTTCATTGTTTTTGAAGCCGTAAAATTAAGTTTAGTAGAAGCTAATTGTTGTAAAGTAGAAGTTTTAAATACTTCTTTAGCTTGTTTCTTACGTTCTTTTTCTTCTATATCTTTAATTGTAAAAGAATTACTTAATTTAGCTAAAATTTCATCAGCCTCTTTTTCGTTATTTATTTCTATTTCTTGATCTTTGTATTTAAATAATTCAGCTGTAAAATCTTTAAAATCTGCTTCAATAGTCCAATACTCTTTAGGAACAAAAGCTAATATTTCTCTTTCTCTATCTACAATTAATTTTAAGGCTACCGATTGAACCCGACCAGCACTTTTACCTCCAGTTTTATATTGCATTAATTTTGATAATCTAAAACCAATAATACGATCAAGAATTCTTCTTGTTTCTGCTCCTTTAACTAAATTCATATCAATTTTAGCTTCTTCTTTAATACTATTCAAAACAACATCTTTAGTAATTTCTCTAAAAGTTACTCGTGTATATTTTTCATCAGGAATATTAAGTTCATCTTTTAAATGCCAAGATATAATTTCCCCTTCACGATCAGGGTCAGTAGCTAAATAAATATGATCTGCCGATTCAACTAATTTTTTTAATTCTTTAACATCTTTATTTTTACCTTTTATTACAACATAATTAGGTTTAAAATCATTATCTAAATCAACCCCTAAACCATATTTACCAGTTGTAGCTAAATCTCTAATATGGCCTTTCGATGATACTACTTTATAATCACCAGCTAAATACTTTTCAATTGTTTTACTTTTAGCAGGAGATTCAACAATTACAATGTTTTTCATAAATTTCTCCTATCTCTTAAATATATACAATGATTTTAATTTAATGTCAATTAATTTTTTAAAATATCTAAAAATTAATATGATTAGTATATGATAATGTCTTAAGTGTTAGTATTTGAAAATGTCTCAAAACTAATATATTATAGTCACTTTGGGTGACACAATGAGAAAGGTAAATTTAAGAATGAAAGAACAAGAAAAATATGTTGTTATCAAAGAACTAGTTGATCATAATGGTAACAAAAATCGAGCTAGTCAAAAACTCGGTATATCTAGAAGACAAATTGATCGTCTTATTATTATTTATAAGGAGAAAGGCAAATCTGGATTTGTACATGGTAATCGCTCTAGAAAACCTGTTAATACTTTAGATAAGTCAATCTCCGAAAGTATTATACTACTTTATAAGAATAAATA
>CANRDZ010000043.1 GCA_947629465.1 uncultured Bacilli bacterium
AGATTAAGTGCTTACCACTTAAGGGCAAGTACTCAACTCGGCAAAGTTAAGTCTTCCCTTTTTATTTTATGCAAGTTCCCTTGACAAATACATCATAACATAAAAACATACTTTTAACAAGCAACTTACCCTAGCTAACTTAATATTATCAAATATTGTTAATTACTTTCTCTATTTTTACTCGAAAATCGAGTTTCCTATCAATCTGGTGTTCTTGAAGGGATTCGAACCCTTGACCTTATGCGTCGGAGGCATACACTCTATCCAACTGAGCTACAAGAACACCTCTATTATAACACTAATAATAAATTACTTCATCTACTTTTTGGTCATTATCATCAATAACTAAATTATCAACTAAACATTCTCTATAACATAAACCAATTTTATACACATTATGATTTTTAAAATACTTATCATAAAAGCCTTTGCCATAACCTAATCTTTTACCATCTTTCGTAAAAGCAATACCAGGAGTTATACATACTGTATTATTTAATTCTGTCACAATTTTATTATTCGTTGGTTCTAATACATTAAAAGAGCCAATTTTTAAATCATTTAAACTATTTATATAATAAAAATTCATAACATTATTTTCTATTTTTGGGACTGCCACTTTTTTAAATTTTAAGAAATATTTTATTAAATTATAAGTATCAACTTCATTTTTTAAAGAAACATAAATTAATATTGTACTAGCTTTTTTTATTTGTTTATTTTCTAATACTATATTATAAATTTTTTGATCTTTTAATTCTTTATCTTTTATTTCACTCCTAATTTTTAAATATTTTTTTCGTAAAAATTTTTTCATATAAACATTATATTTATAAATTTAAAAAAAGTAAATGTTAAAATTTACTTTTAAAATAATCTAATTATATCATTCAATGTAACAATTACTATTAATAACATTAATAATATAAAACCTATTGTATGACAAATATTTTCAAATTTTTGATTAACTGGACTACCCTTAATTTTTTCTATTACTAAAAATAATATATGTCCTCCATCAAATGCTGGGAATGGTAAAATATTTACTAATCCAACATTAATACTTAAAAGAGCTATTAAAGAAATAACATTATAAATAACATCTACAAAACTAAAACCAACAACATTACTACCAACAGCTTGATAAATACCAACAGGACCTGAAAGATTATCCAAAGATAATTTTCCAATTAATAAATTTCCTAATGTAATTAACATTGTATATATTAAATCACCAAATCTTACAAAAGCATTTTTTATTGCATTAAAGAATCCTTTTTCTTGACTATTAGTATTAAAACCATACATTAAGACTTCTTCTCCATCTTGTTCAAGACAATTTCCCTCATCATCTCTAACACAATCTTTTTTAAGATCATAATCTTTCTTTTTACCTTCACTATCTTCTATAGTAAAAGTATAAGATCCATCTTTACTTTTAAAAGCTAATCTAGTTTGAATTTGATACATACTATAAACTTTCTTACCATTAATAGCTACAATTTTATCTCCAGGTTTAATTCCATTTAAATCAAAAACTGAATTTTTTTCTATTATAGCTATTTTATTGCTAGAAACAGTACTTCCCCAAATTAAAAAAGATATAAATAATAAAATAATAGCTAGAATAAAATTATTTAAAACTCCAGCAGCCATAACAATGATTCTTTGCCATATAGGTTTATTACATAAACATTTTTCTTTTGGAATTTTATTATCATCTTCATAAACTTCGCCAGCCATAGCTACAAATCCACCAATAGGAAGAGCTCTTATATTATATTTAATTCCATCTTTTTTGCTAATTTTAGTATATATTACTGGTCCCATTCCTATTGAAAATTCATAAATATGAACTCCAAAAGCTCTCGCCCATAAAAAATGACCTAATTCATGTACTAAAACAATAATTCCTAAAATAAATATAAATATAATTAAAGTTAAAATCCACATAGTTGCATCTCCTTTATATAGTCCACAATATTATTACATAAGCAAATAAAATAAAACATATACTATCTAATCTATCTAATACACCACCATGACCTGGCATAATTTGTGAAAAATCTTTAATTCCATTTTCTCTTTTAATTTTACTGTAGAATAAATCACCAACTTGACCTACAATAGACAGAATTAAAGTAATTACTAAAATTTTAAAACTAAAATCTGATACAAGATTAGAATAAATAATAACAGGAATTACAGTACCTCCAATTAAACCAGCAAAAAATCCTTCCCATGATTTGTTTGGACTAATTTTAGTCATTTTATGTTTTCCAATTAAGCATCCTATTGCAAAAGCAAAAGTATCAGTCATAATAGAAATACTTAATAAATAAACTAATACATATACATTAACACTTCTTAAAATAATTAATAAATTAAATAACATTCCAATTAAATAAATAGATCCTAATAAATATAAAGCATCTTTTGTTTCATATTTATTATTTTTATAAAACACTGTTGGAATCAATACTAAAAATAATGGTAATAATATTGATCTATAAGTTAATAAATTACTTCCATAATTGCCTAAAATTAAATATAAAAGAGAAAATAAACCTAAAACTTTTACGCAATTTGGAATATTGTTATGTGATTTTTTCAAATCCAATATTTCTTTATAAGCTAATATACTTAAAATACCTATTGCTAAAGCAAAAGGAATACCACCTACTATTATTAAAGGAATAACTATTGCTAAAACAACAACAGCACTTATTAATCTTATCTTCATCTTATTTAACTACCTCCATAAATTATATTCTAATAAAAGTATACTATTATTTTAATCTTTAGTAAAGAAAAAAGTGTATAATTAAAATACACCTAATTCTCTATTTCAAATTTTTCAATTTCTTCTAATTCTGTAACCAAATAATCTTTATATTTTCTTTTATAAGTATTAACTTGTCTTTTTAAATTAGCTTCCATTTTTTCTAGTTCTTCAGTTTTAATTAAAGCATTATTAATAATTCTTGATGCATTCTTTTTAGCATCTTCAATAATAACTTTAGATTCTTCTATAGCACTTTTTTTAATATTATGAGTTGATTCTTCAGCAATTAAAATTGCCCTATTTAAAGTACTTTCTAAATTTTTATAATGAGTTAATTCTTCTTTTAATTTTAATATTTCTTGATCTCTAGCTTTTAATTTATTAAGCATAGATTCATATTCATTAGTAACATTTTGGACAAAAGAATTTACCTCAATTTTACTATAACCAGAAAAACTAGTATTAAATTTTCTCATAAAATCACAGCCTAACTTAAATTACCATTCTAATTCGTCTTCTCTATCTGTCTTTCCTTTATCACTATCTTCAGTTATTTGTCCTTGGACATTAACATTATTTGGTGTACACAAATAAATTCCCACACCAATTTTTTGCATATTTCCACCAATTGCATATATACAACCACTTAAAAAATCAATTATTCTTTTTGCTTGTGGGCTTGTAACTCTTTTTAAATTAACCACTACACTATTACGGCTTTTTAAATGATCAGCAATTGCTTGAGCTTCAGATACACTTCTAGGTTCAAGTAATATCATTTTACTACCTGCACTAGTTGCTTCTTTTAAGGCATCAGCTTCAGATACTTTATAGTATTCATCTTCAGTACCTACAATATCTGATTCATCATCATTTTTAAATAAATCTTTTATTTTATTAAATGCCATACTAGACCTCCAATTATATTCTCTAGATTACTATTTAATTCTATCAAAGAAATAAAATTTTTACAAGACTATTTTACTTTCGATATAATCTTTTAATTCATCTATTTTTAATGTAATTTGCTCCATTGAATCACGTAATCTTAAAGTAACAGTTTGGTTATTAATAGTTTCATCATCAACTGTTATAACAAAAGGCGTACCTACTGCATCACATCTTCTATACCTTTTACCAATACTTCCAGCTTCATCAAAAGAACAAGGAAAATATTTACATAATTTGGCATATAAATCATTTGCAATATCACCATGAATTTTTTTTACAAGAGGCAAAATGGTAACCTTTATTGGTGCTAAAGCAGGATGAATTTTTAAAACTAATCTTTCATCATTGCCAACTAACTCTTTAGTATAAGCATCTGATAAAATAGTTAAAATTAAACGATCTACCCCTAGAGATGGTTCAATAACATAAGGCAAATATTTTTCATTAGTTTCGGGATCTAAATATCTTAAATCTTCACCAGAATGTTCCATATGAACAGATAAATCATAATTGGTTCGATCAGCTATCCCCCATAATTCACCCCAACCAAAAGGAAAATTATACTCAATATCTGTTGTAGCTTTACTATAAAAAGATAATTCTTCTTTAGCATGGTCACGAGTTCTTAAATTTTCATTTTTAATTCCAAGTAACTTAAGAAAATCAAGACAATAATTTTTCCAAAAACCAAACCATTCTAAATCTGTTTCAGGTTTACAAAAAAATTCAAGCTCCATTTGTTCAAATTCTCTAGTTCTAAAAATAAAATTCCCTGGAGTAATTTCATTTCGAAAACTTTTACCATATTGTGCTATACCAAATGGCAATTTAGCTCTCATACTTCTTTCAACATTTTTAAAATTAACAAATATACCTTGAGCAGTTTCTCCCCTTAAATATATTTTACTTTTAGCATCTTCTGTTACACCTTGACTAGTTTCAAAAAGTAAATTAAATTTTCTTATATCAGTAAAATCTTCACTTCCGCATTTTGGACAAACTATATGATTAACTTTAATATAATTAATTAATTCAGCATCACTAAAACCATCACCAGTAACTTTTCCATTACTTGCATCTTCAATTAATTTATCTGCTCTAAATCTTGCTTTACAATGCTTACAATCAATCAAAGGATCAGCAAATGAAGCAACATGACCAGATGCTACCCAAACTTTAGGATTCATTAAAATTGCTGAATCAAGACCATAATTATATGGTAATTCTTGAACAAATTTTTTCCACCATAAATTCTTTACATTTTGTTTCAAAATTACCCCTAAAGGACCATAATCCCAAGCATTTGCAAGACCTCCATAAATCTCACTTCCTTGATAAATAAATCCATAAGTTTTACAATAATTCACTAATTCATCCATAGTTAATTTTTCCATAAATTTCCCATAATCAAATTTTATAGAATACTTAATTTCTATAATTGATTAATCCTTTCTATTTAATTTTTTTAATTAAAAAACTTCTAAAAAATTTAGAAAATGAGCAACAAACCCACGGCTCACCCTAATTATTTCTAGAAGAATAATTTCCTATATAGCTATTGGTTTTCACTCCCTACCGCTTTTATAAATCAATTATATAATAATGTTTTTTATTTAGCAATCATAACTTTTTAGCTATTTTTAAATCTTTTTTATTAATATCTTTTAATAACATTTTTATAGTAATAATTCCTTCATTTTGTAATGATTCTTGAAAAGCTTCATCTAAATTTAAAGCTTCTTTTAACTCAACTAAATTCATATTACCAAATTTAATAATTAATTTATCTAATAAATCAAAAAATAATACAGGAATTTTCATATAAGACTTATCTTCATGATAATTACAAATAGTTTTATTATTTTTAATTATGTTTGGAATTAATTGTGAATCTATAACTATATTTTCATTAAAAGCAGTATACCCACTTTTTAAAAATTCTTTTTGAATAAAATAAATAATTAAATTTAATTCTTCATCACTTACTTTATTAAAATATCTTAATCGATATAATTTAGCATAAACATATTTTGCTAAATCAAATGCTTTAATTCCCAATTTCATATTTACTATATCTTTATCTAAATAATAATCTTTTATTTCTTTAATAGTCTTATCAACTATATTTTTAAATTTTTCATCATCACATTGACTTAAAAATTTATATTCTCTTTGAATAATTAATTTAATATCTTCAGGTATATCTTTTAAATTTATACTTTTATAATTAATTAATAAATCATTAAAATGTTTTTTTAATTTTTCCAAATAATATAAATCATCACAATTTTCTAAATAAACATATTGAAGATAATAATTAGATATTATTTTAAAAATTGAAAGTAATGTAATTACACTATCATCTTTAGTTACCAAATAATTTCCTACAAAAGTATCTGTTTCTTTTAATTTTTCTATATAATTAACTTCTCTTCCAATATTAATTATTTCTGAATTCTTTAAATTTGCAAATAAATTTTTTAACATATAAACCCCCCATAAAAATAACTTTATTTAATTTTATCAACTAAATTAGTTAACTTTTTTGCCTCTTCACTATTAATTTTTATGTATTTAAGAAAGCAACGAGAACACAATGGTACATATTCATATTCTTTTTTAGTTCCATCATCAATAACAATTTCTGGACCAACATCTGTAAATTTATCATTTTCTTTACGTCCATTAAAAATAGCTTTATCACCACAAGCACAAACACTACTACTGCCAATTTCTTCAATAATGTCTGCTATAGCAAATAATTGTGAAACGCCATCACTAAAAATTTCACCTTTAAAATTACTTCTTAATCCATAACAAATAACTGGAATATTAATTAAATGAGCTATCATCCATAATTCTTTAATTTGCGTTTTATTTAAAAGTTCAACCTCATCAACTAATATTATTTTAGAAGTATAATAGCATTTATAATTTTCTTCAGTTAAAAGTGATTCATTTTCTTTTAATAAAATATCTACTTTTCTTTTAAGACCATTTCTTGAAATTATATAATCATCACCTTTAGTGTCTTTAATAGATTTAATTACTATAACTTTAAAATTTTGAGCTTCATAACTATGTATTGTCTGCAATATATTTAAAGTTTTTCCTCCATTCATTGCACTATGTTTAAATACCAAATTTGCCATATAAATTCCTTTCTATTATTAAAAAAGAAGAAAGCTATTTATTATTTATAAACTTTCTTTCTTAAATTAATATTACCTATTATACCAATAATTGCAATTATTACAAGTAAAGAAACAGCAATAAACTCTTCATATCCAGTAAGTGGATTACTAGTTGTTTCATCTAAATAATTAGTATCTTTAATGTTATTAGCAATTTTTACTTTTACAACATCACTATAATTATTAGATTTTTTTACAACTGCCTTATAATAATATGTATCTTTATCTAAATTTTTATTTACATAATAAATTGAAGAACCATTTTTAACAGAAAGAGTATTTACATATTCAAAATTTTTATTATCAGTACTTCTATATATATCAACATCAGCATTATCATCTAAATTAATATGCATTTCTACTTGATTTTTATAAACATTATCAATAATAACTTCTGGTTTTAAAGCATCAATATAATCTAAATGAATATTAACTTTATTTAAATTTATTTTAAAAGTAATTTCTAAATAATTATCAATTCTTTTTTTATTTAATTCATATCCTTCATCTTCAAAAGTTGCTTTATCAAAACCACTTAAAAAATATTCAATATCTTTATCAGAATAACCATTTAATGATGCAATAGCTTTTGTTAAAATTAAATAAATATATAAATCATCAACACTATCATATGTATTAACTTCATATTTATCTGTTCTAACTAATACATTATTTTCTTCATTAAAAATTAATTCTTTATTGTTATTATTTATAATTAATTTATTATCTTTAATAGAAGAATTAATATTTATAATATTATTATTTAATTTTTCTTTAATATCATTTAAAGATATTTCTTTAGCATTTACTATTTCAAAGCTTAAAATTGAAAACAAAAAAATCAATAATATTTTTTTCATTACCATCAACATCCTATTTAAATTAAAACACAAAAAAAGTAATGTGTAAAGAGTTACAAATTAAAATATTTGTTTTTTTATATTAACAATCAATCAAAAAAAGAAGAGAAATTCATTCTCTTCCGGTTTAAGTCTATGAGGTTTTTACGAGTTTTCCTTCTCGGTTTAAGCTTGGACTATAAATGGATCTGATAGAGTTCCTGAACCTTTCAATTTAACAGTATTTAATAAGTAGAAAACTGGACTAACCGAAGTGGTCCAAGATGTTAGAAGTCGATCTGATGGGGACCCTTTAAAAAAACCCCAAGCATAGTAAACACCAGAAGCGTTTCTTCCAAGTCGAATCATCGTCCAATCACTAGCCGCATTGCCAGACCACCTAGTTGACAGCCATCCAACACTACAATCAGTCGAAGATGTACTCCAACAATTTGCGAATAAATTGGTTGTATAATTTAGTGAATATGAATAATAATAATCGTGAATATATGGTAACCCTATTTTAGCATCAACTTTTTGAGTTTTAGGCCAAACAGAAGCAGACGGATAAGATCCACTTGAATTATAACCCTGATCTACTGCTTGTGCTCCTGTTTCCATTAAATACACTTTATCAGCAGTATCACATAAAGGACAACTTCTACTCCAATAAAATATATCTCCATACCACCAAGAGTGATCAGAAATCTTTTTATACCAAACGTTTGATGAAGATGAAGACATATATGAATATGCACTACTATTTACAAAAAGATTTGTATTGCCAGAAGCTCCAGTTGAACTTCCACTACTTGTTCCATTCAATCTCTTAAATATTGATGAATTAGGCCATGTGCAACTTCCATTATCACAAAGAGATGAACTATCGCTATCATGCCATCTAAAATTACTAACACTACCTTCTTTGATAGGAGTATTTTTAATAAGCTTCATCTCACCAGTTTCAGTTACTCCTATTATTCTGTACATATAATCATCTGTTTCATTACATTTAGCTCCATTTCCAAAACAAATGTAATTATCGACATCATCCTTTGTTCCAACAAACCGGTACATATCACCTAATACTTTACTACTTAAACCTTTTGGATTCTTACTTTGAACATATTTTCCACCAGTAGGATCTGCTGTTTTGTAATTTGTTCCATTTACTACTGATGATGTTCTTCCTGTTTTGTCATATACATAAGCTTGGATGGTATAACTTGTTCCAGGGGATAAGTTCGTTACTGTACATGTTCCATTACTATTTGCTTTTGTCCAACTACTTACTTCACTTTTTCTACAATACATCTTACTTGTATCTATTCCATTTGTATCAGTACCACTTACTGTTACTGTTATACTTGTCTCTGTTGCTGATTTAAAACTTATCTTTGCGGTTGGATTTGTTTTATCTAATATTATTGAAGCATTACTACTTGCTGTGTTATTAGCTTTATCTTTTATATGTAGATACATCTTTTTACTTCCATCAGTATTCTCTATTGTTGGAGTTGTCCTTGTTAAGGCTGTTGATGATGGTGGTGTTCCTGGGGCATCAAGCCATCCACTATTGATAGTACCAGTGCATCCTGAACTACTATTACTTATACAATAACTTC
>CANRDZ010000044.1 GCA_947629465.1 uncultured Bacilli bacterium
GGACAAAATCCTTTATTGGTGACGATAGCTTAGTGGATACACCTCTTCCCATCCCGAACAGAGAAGTTAAGCACTAAAACGCCGAAGATAGTGAAAGCAAAAATAGGTAGTCGCCAGTTTTTTTTTGCTTAAAATTAGCTATTTTTATGGTTAATATAAATTGTTTTGAAATGTTTAATTATGTTAAATACTAATAATAGTCTTGTTTAAATAAGACTTTTTATTTATAATTAAATAGGTGATATTATGGATTTTAAATTTGTATCAAAAAATTTGGATGACACTTTAAATTTAGCAGAAAACATTGAAAGTGAAAAATTTCCTAATATGGTTATATGTTTAGATGGGGAATTGGGAAGTGGTAAAACTGTTTTTGTTAAAGGTTTTGCTAAAGCTTTAGGTATTGATGAAAATATTACTAGCCCTACCTTTAATATTATAAAAGAATATTTGAATGGTGAATTGCCTTTATATCATATGGATGTCTATCGTCTTGATGAAGTTGATGAGGATTTAGGGATAAAAGATTATTACAATAAAGGTGGCGTAACTATAATTGAGTGGTCTGAATTAATTAAAAATGAGTTACCTGAAGAAAGGTTAGAGATTGTTTTTAAAATAGTCGATGAAAATACTCGAATTTTATTATTTAAACCTTATGGTAAAATATATGAAGAATTATGTGATTCAGTTTTATAAAAATAATAATGTGATGATTGCAGTATGAATAAATCATAAATAAAAACTTCATATAAAATGTTTAGCAATCTTTATATTATATAAAATTATAGAAGGAGGAAAAATTATATTTTATGCATTTATTTATTGATACACATTTAAATGATATAGCAGTTATTTTATATCAAAATGGTAAAATGATCAAAAAAGAAATCATAAAAAATGTAAAAGAACATAGTAGATTATTGATGCCAATAATTCAAAAAAATATAAATAAAAATCAATTAGAATCAATAATTGTTGTTAATGGACCCGGTTCTTTTACTGGTGTAAGATTAGGCGTAACAGTTGCTAAAACGCTTGCTTATACATTAGATATTCCTATTAGAACAATTACATCTTTGGAATGTATTGCTTTAAGTACTCTTGAAGAAAATAAAATTGTTGGCTTTAGTGATAAAAATGGTTATTACATTGGAATTTTTGATAATGATCTTAATTTAATTGGAGATTATGCATATTTAACTAATAGTGAATATGAAGAGTATTCAAAAAAATATGATGTTATTTATGTTGAAGATTTAGATTATAAAAAAATTATAGACTATGCACTTAAGAAAAAATCTATTAATGCTCATCAAGTAAATCCACTTTATGTAAAAAAAATAAATGTTGAAAAATGATTAGAGCTGCTAATAACAATGATATAAATACAATAATTAAATTAGGAGAATTGGTTATACCAAATTTTGAAAAAACTTATAATCTTACAGATTATATAAATAGTAATAATTATATTTTTTTAGTATATGAAAACAATAGTCAAATAATAGGATTTATTTTAGTATTAAAAAATATTGAATTTTATGAAATTGAAATGATTGTTGTTAATAAAAATTTTCAAAATAATGGAATTGGAACTTTATTAATGAATTACTTTGAAGAAGAATTTTTAAAAGCAGGAGATTCGGTATTATTAGAAGTTGCTGTTAATAATACAAGAGCTATAGCGTTATATAGAAAATTTAAATATGAAATAATTAATGTTAGAAAAAAGTATTATAATAACATTGATGCATATGTAATGAAGAAGGTGAAATAAATGAAAGATATAAAAGATATTTATATTTTAAGTATTGAAACGTCATGTGATGAAACAAGTATTGCTATTGTAAAAAATGGTAATGAGGTAATAGCTTTAACAATTCTTTCACAAATTGATACTCATGCAAATTTTGGAGGGGTTGTTCCAGAAATAGCTTCAAGAATGCATACTGAAAATATAACAATGGTTTTAGAAGAAACATTAAGAAAAGCAAAAATGAAAGTAAGTGATTGTAATGCTATTGCTGTTACATCTACGCCAGGTTTATTAGGATCACTTTTAGTTGGAGTTGAGTTTGCCAAAGTTTTATCCTATGTTTATGATTTGCCTTTAATTCAAGTTAATCATTTAATTGGCCATATTTATGCTAATAAAATAGGTGATAAGTTAAAATTTCCGTCTTTAGCTTTAATTATTAGTGGTGGACATACAGAATTAGTTAAAATGACTGGTGACTATGAATTTGAAATGCTTGGAGAAACTCAAGATGATGCAATAGGGGAAGCTTTTGATAAAGTTGCAAGAGTTATTGGTTTAAAATATCCTGGTGGTCCGAATATAGAAAAATTAGCAAAAGAAGGAAATAACAATTATAAGCTACCTAAAATGGCAAATGATGAAAGCTATAATTTTAGTTATAGTGGACTTAAAAGTAGTGTTATTAATCTAGTGAATAATGAAAAGAATAAAGGAAGAGAAATTAATAAAGCTGATTTAGCATGTTCTTTTCAAATAACAGCTGTTGAAGAATTAACAAGAAAATTAGAGAAAGCTTTAATAGAAACTAAAATTAAAAATGTTATTATTGCAGGAGGAGTTTCTGCTAATAAATATTTACGTGAAGAGATAAAAAAAATGTGTGATAAATATGATGCCAATTTAAATTTGCCTGAATTTATTTATTGTACTGATAATGCAGCAATGATTGGGGCAGCAGCATATCCATTATATTTGAAAAAAGATTTTGCTGATTTAGATTTAAATGCTAAATCATCATCTAATATTTGTTAATATTCTATTAACTTCGTTTTTTTAATTTAATAATTTTACAAGCGAACAAAAATATGGTATAATTCTATTATGGGGTAGTTTGGTTTCGACATATAAAAACTAGAAATGATTGCAAGTGGTAGGCATACCTTAAATGCACAAAAAAATAAATAACGAAAGTTATGCTTTCGCTCCAACATACGCTTAATAACGCGTAGGAGCACTTTATTTTATCTTTGCTTATAGAGATTTTATAAAGTTTATAAATATAAGATATATTATTTTATTTGATTAATGTAAAGTAATGAATTTTTAGTTAATCTCGTTATATAGAAAGTGGGTTGGATCTTAACTATATAATTAAATATAATTTCAACTAAACTTGTAGATATTGTTTTATAGATTATATTGGACACGAGTTCGACTCTCGTCTACTCCACCAAATAGATAATAATCTCGAACATTTTATGGTTCGAGTTTTAAATTGTTTAAATTTACAACATATTTTTGAAATAATAATTTAGCTATAAAATTAATAATATGTTTTTATAAATTAGACTGGATATTAAATCATTAAAAAGATATAATAAATTTGAGGTGAATTATGAGAGAATTAAAATTAAGAAAATGCAATAGTTGTGGAGCGCTAGTTAAAGTTATTAATAATTGCCATTGTTCTTGTGGTATTATATGTTGTGATGAAAAAATGGAAGAAGTAATTCCAAATTCAGTAAATGCTGCATTGGAAAAACATATTCCTGAATATTCAATAAATGATGGTGTAACTTATGTTAAAGTAAATCATGTTATGGAAAGCGATCATTATATAGAGTGGATTGCTTTAGTTAATGATGAAATTGAAGAAATTTATTATTTTAAACCTGGTGAAGTGGCTGAAGCAACCTTTAATTATGACAAAGGTATTTTGTACTCATATTGTAATAATCATGGATTATGGAAAAAAGAGTTAAAATAATATATAACATTAATTTTAATTGTTTATTTTTTAAAATCATTATAAAATGAAAGTGGTGATATATGTGGGAAAAGTATATTCTAAAGTTTTAGAATTTGAAAAAAAATATCCTGGAGGTTTATATTGGCGTCTTAAAAGTCATTCTAAAATAATTGAAGATTATCTTGATAGTGATGAAGATGTTTTAATAGCTTTTGGAGCTCAAAAAAATGAAAAATTTGGTGAAATATTAAATTCTTATGTTTTTGCTTTAACTAATAAAAGAATTATTTTAGGACGTAAAAGATTATTAATTGGTAGTTTTATGTCTACAATAACTCCTGATTTATATAATGATATGCAAATATATCGAGGAATTATATGGGGAAAAATAACTATAGATACAGTTAAAGAAAAAGTGATTTTAACAAATTTGCCAAAAAAAGGATTAGACGAAATAGAAACTGTTATTTCTAATTTTATGATGAATGCAAAAAAGAATATAAATAATGATTAAATAACATATTTAAAAATATTACATACTTTATAATAGAGGTGTAATTAGATGTTTGAAAGTTATAGACTTGGTAAAGGAGAAACTTTAGATCAAGTTGCCAAAAAGTATAATACTAGTGTTAAAGTATTACAAGATATAAATAATTTATATTATTTGGAAGATTTAAGAGAAAATATGGAATTAATAGTTCCAACTAATTCTAAAGATTATTTTAATTATTATGTTGTTGAAAAAGGTGATAGTTTATATGCAATTGCTAGAAAATATAATATTAATCCTGAACTTTTAGCTAGTTTAAATGGCTTAAATATGGATGATTATATCTATCCTAATCAACAAATTCTTATTCCTAAAAATGGATATTCATATTATATAACAGCTGAAGGAGATACAATGGATGAAGTAATTAAAGTATTTAACACAGATACAAATCAATTTTTAAAAGAAAATCCAACTATTTATTTAATGGAAGGTCAATTACTTGTTAATAAAAAATAAATATAAATTTAGAATTGAATAATAATATTTAGATAGTAAATATGAATTTATGCAATTCTTTTTTTATTATTAAATATTCTATATTTTTTTGTAAATTTATTTTTCCCTTCATAGACTTTTAGTTAGAAATTTAGTACAATTATAATAGGAGAAAAATAGAATATGATATTTAAGAAACCTTATGCATTTTTAATAAAAAATTTTAAATTAATTAATATTTTATTAACATTATTAACAAGTTATATAATGTATAAAACTTACTATATAGTTAAATTTTTTAATGATTTTATTAAAAATAATTATGTAGGTAATTTTTATCCTGGTTTTTTTAAAGAATATATATCATCATTTTTATTTTTTACATTAATTTTAACTATCATAGGTATTTTTTTAATATTGTTATTATTTATATATAAAAAGAAACCACTTAAAATTTATGCAATTAGTATTATATATTATATATTATTATATATTGTTTTAACATTTGTTAAAAATACAATGATTTCAATGGAAACAACTGTTATCACTGTTGAATACTCGCGAATAATAAGAGATATAACAATTATATCGATTATTCCACAATTAGGTTTAATTATAGCTTTCTTTTTAAGAGGTGTAGGAGTAAATTTTAATAAGTTTGGTTTTGAAGATGATCTAAAAGATTTAGAAATAAGTAATGAAGATAACGAAGAAGTAGAAATTACTTTTAATAATGATGGCACAAAATTTAAAAGAACTTTAAGAAGATTTAGACGAGAATTCAAATATTACGTAAAAGAGAATAAAATAATTTTTATTATAGGAACAATTATTTTGATATTTGTAATAGGTTTTATAAGTTATAAAAATTTTCCTACAAATTTTGATAAAAGTTATAATGAAGGTGAAATTTTAAGTATAAATGGAGTTTCTTATACATTAGAAAATAGTATGTTAACTAATATTGATTATAATGGAAATATTGTTGATAAAGATAATTATTTTTTAGTAATAAAATTAAAAATAGATAATAATAATGGTAATGATTATGAATTTGATTATCATAATTTTAAGTTAGAATTAAATAACAATAGTTTATATCCAGAACTTGGTTATAATAGAAAATTTGTTGATTATGTTACAACATATAAAACAAATATTATAAAAGGTAATTCAAGTGGATATTTTCCATTAATATATAAAATAAGCACTGATACTTTGAATTCAAAGTATAAAATTAAAATTAGCAATGGTCAAGTAAATACTGATAGTGGAAAAATATATGTTAATGTTAACCCTATTATTATTGATGAATTTTCTATAGAAAAAACGGTAAATTTAGATGATGAATTAATTTTTACTAATTCTAATTTAAATAATACTACATTAAAATTGTCTAATTTAATAATTACTAATAAGTATGTTTATGATTATGAATTTTGTTTGAATAATGTATGTTCTACTTTAAAAGATCAAGTATCAACTGGTTTTAATTCATTATCTACTCTTTTAATTTTTGATTATGAATATAATATTGTAGAAGATGTTCCTTTTTATAGTTATAGTGCAACTTTTGGAGGTTTTATAGAAAATTTTGCAAGAATTAAATATTTAAAAAATAATGAAATGATATATGGTAGTATAACTAATAAAACTCCTGATAAATTAAATAATAAGATTGTATTAGAAGTAACTAATAATGCAATAAATTCTAATGAAGTTTATCTTTCTTTTCTAATAAGAAATAAAGAGTATTTAATTAAAATCAAATAAGTTTAAAGCTTTTTTTCTATTTCTTTTAAAACATTATGATTATTAAGTAAAAACTTGTAGTAATCTACTATCATTCTGTTATAAATATTTCTTTTAATACGAAAAGTATTAAGCTTAAATATATGATAAAGCGTACACATTCTAGTGTACTTTTTTTCTATTGGTTTAATTATTTTTAGGTAATATTCGTAATTACTTTTCATATATAACTTCCTTTAATACATATTATACCATAAACAGGACATATTAGTTACCGGACATTATAAATTTATAATGTAAAAATATAATTGGTGATATGTATGACTACGTTTAGAAGAGATTTTAATTTTAATGAAAATATCAGAAGAAATATTTCTAATAATATTAAAAAGTATCGTATGAAAAGTGGAATTACTCAAGAGCAATTAGCTTTAGATATTGGTAAATCATATGATTTTGTAAGAAGATTAGAATTTAAAAAGGGAGAAGTAGGTTGTTCTATTGATACTTTATATAGAATATCTGTTGTTTTAAATACGAGAATTGATAAATTTTTTGAATAAATTATGCTATACTATTAATGGTGATAAAATGGAAGAAAAATATATTGATTTACTTTTGAAAAGATGTTTAAAAGTAAGTAGTAAAACTCCTTTATTTATCAGTTATAATTCTATAAATAGAATTTTTGTTAATAAAGTGGTTGATGTAGCTAAAAAAATAGGCATTAAAGATATTTATTTAGAAGAAAAAAATCAACAAGAAATACATAATATTTTAATAAAATCTAGTATAAAAGAAATTAAAGAAAACAAATTGTTTAATGGTAGTATGTGGGATGAATATGCTAAAAAAGATGGAGCATTTTTAATGTTAGAAAGCGAAATACCTTATTTAATGGATGATGTTCCAAGTAAAAAATTAGCTGCGGTTTCTTTTGCTAAAACAATTACTAAACCAGTTTATAAAAAAAGACAATTAAATAATGAAATAGCTTGGTGTATAGCAATAGTTCCAAATGAATTATGGGCTAGAGATATATTTAAAGATAGTAAAGAACCTTTAAAAGAATTTTGGAATACTTTATCTAAAATATGTATGTTAAATAGTTCTGATCCAGCCAAAAGTTGGGATGAATTTTTAAATAGTCAAAGAGATATGCAAAAAAAATTAAATAATTTAAAAATAAAAAAATTACATTATAAAAATTCTTTAGGAACTGATTTAATGGTTACATTACCTTTAAATCATTTATGGGAAAGCGGCGCTAGTGGTAAATGGATAGTTAATATGCCAAGTTATGAAATTTTTACAACACCTGATTATCATGAAACGGAAGGTATTGTTTATGCTTCTAAACCATTAAATTATGCTGGAAAAGAAATTAAAGAATTTTCAATAACTTTTAAAAAAGGAAAAGCTATAAAATGGAATGCTAAAGTTGGAATGGATATATTAACAGAAATAATAAAAAGTGATAAACTTTCTTCTTATTTGGGTGAGGTTGCTTTAGTTAATTATAATTCACCTATATCAGAAACTAATAAAGTATTTAAAACTACTTTAATTGATGAAAATGCTGCATGTCATATTGCTCTTGGAAGTGGCTTTTTAGAATGTTTAGAAAATAGTGATAAAATGAGTCCCCAAGAATTAGATAAAAAGGGCATTAATAGTTCCAAAAATCATGTTGATTTTATGATTGGTACAAAAGATTTAACAATTGAAGCTGAAACGGAAGATGGTATTATTACAATAATGAAAAATGGTAATTTAGTTATATAATTTATTATTTTTAATAAGATATATTAGGAACTGCTTTTAAATTGACAAAGAGTTTAGAGTAGTGTATTATAATAATTGTTGATGTTAATCAATAATTATTGGAGCCGTAGCCAAGTGGTAAGGTCCCGGTCTGCAACACCGTTATCGCCGGTTCAAATCCGGCCGGCTCCTCCAAATAAAATTAATCCAGCTTTTGGATGTTTAAATATATTTCATCTTTATTAAAGATGATTTTTTATTAATAAAAAATAAAATCATTCTTGATAAATGATTAATTAATTGCTAGAATAAAATTAGAATGTTTTTGCAGATATAGTTTAATGGCAGAACATAAGCTTCCCAAGCTTAAAGTACGAGTTCGATTCTCGCTATCTGCTCCAGTTGGAAATCTGTCCGAACTCTTAAAAGTTTAGACTTAAAATAAATAAGTGCCAATTTCAAAAGAAGTTGGTACTTTTTGGTATTAAATTTAAGAAAGGATAGAATTACATAATTAAAATGATAAAGAAAAAATTAGTGAATGATAAAGAATTAAGAAAAAAATAGAATTTATATGTAATTTTTGTAATAGAAATTCTACTATAATTTTGTTAAATAGATTAAAATTTTCTGTTTTTATGCTATAATATTTAACGAAACAAATATTAATTAGAAAGTGGGGTAATAT
>CANRDZ010000045.1 GCA_947629465.1 uncultured Bacilli bacterium
AAATTTTATTCAAAAACGAGAATATTTTCCCGTTAATGTTTAATTTTTTTTAAGACATTTTCCTAAATTATTGACACTTTATGTTTTCTTAATTTTCATATATACAAATTTGACCTAAAGTATTTGTAAAATAGTCTTTTATTGTACTATATTTACTCATTGTATCTGTACCATATTCAGTATTTAATTTTTCATTATCTAAATTATTTGTCATTGTAATAGTTTTATTAGCATTATCAAAAGTAATATTATTACTTGTTATATTATTAATTTTTACTTCTTCACCAGAATTATATTTAGCAAGGAAACTACTATATTCTGTTTCATCAGTAAATGTAAAAGTATATATTTCAAAACCTAATCCACCATATATATAACTATTTGCAACAGGATCAGAAGAAATACTAAAACGATTGCTTAATTTCATTGTTGCGGAAGTATTTGCAACATTTTGAGGATTAGTTGAACATGTTAAAAATCCTTTTATATCATATTCTGTTACATATAATTTAGCTAAAACTTCTTTAGTTTTGTTGTTAGCATTAGTAACTTTTATAGCTACATCATATGCTCCGTTAGTTTTTAAATTTTCTAAAACAGTATCTTTTTGTACAAATTCAAAATTTAAATCTTCAGCTGGTTCTTTAATAAAATCTTTAGCTTCAACTGTACTATTTTTTACTTTATATAAATCTATTAATTCAACATTTAAATCAGTGTTATCAATAACTTTTATTTCACCTTTTTTAGATATATTATTACATGTTACAGTAAATTCATAAGTTCCTTCTTTAGTTAAATCAATTTTAGACTTATCTATTTCACAATTACTTAAATTGGTTCCTTTTAAAGTTACTAGTTCACTATCTTCTGGTAATGTAGCCCCAACTTCTACTTCTATATTACTAGGAGTAATTGTTATTTTATTATTATTTAATAATTTAGTATAATTTAAAACATAATATGTTCCAAAACCAATAACACCAAGAATTATTAGAATAATAATTACAAATAACATTTTTTTTGCTTTATTTGGTTTTTTATTTCCATTTTTTTGATTCATTGATTCTTGATTCAAACTTATTGGTGGTGTTGTCCCAATAGTATTAGGGCTTTCAAATCCCGGCATTGAATTCATATTTCCATTAGCATTTGGATTTTGATTAAATCCAGGTTGAGTATTTACTCCAGGTTGAGTATTTACCCCTAATTGAGTATTAGCGCCTAGTTGAGTATTCATGGCTGGATTTAGTTGAGTTTGGGGTACTTCTACATTTGAAGAATTATTAAAGAATTGTCCTCCTTCTGTAATTCCATTATTGGGAAGAGGTGAATTAGCAAATTGATTTACTCCTCCTAATGTATCAACATTTGGTTGAGCTGGGTTTTGACCATCTACACTATTTCCTAAAATAGTACCATTCAAATTATTATTTTCATTATTCATATTTTCTTGCCCCTTTTACTACTATAAATTAATTATAACTTTTATCAAACATTTTTTCAACTAATTTTTTAAATTCTTCGCCTCTAGTTTCAAATTTATCATATTGATCCCAAGATGCACTCGCTGGTGATAATAAAACTGCTTCACCATCCAGTGCTAATTCCTTAATTTTTTCTAATGCTTTTTCTAATGTATTACATTTATAACAAGGAATATTTAATTCTTTAGCATAAGCTAATACTCTTTCACTAACTTCACCAATTGCATAAATATTTTTAACTATTTTCATTTCATTATTTAATTCATGAAAATCTTGATTTCTTTCCATACCACCTAAAATTAAATGAGTTTTTTTCTTCATGGTTTTTAATGCTATTAAAGTACTTGTCGGATTAGTAGCTTTTGAATCATTATAAAAATCAATATTACTTAAAACATCTACTATTTCTATTCGATGTTCTACACCATTAAAATTCATAAAATAATTTTTAATTATTTCTTTATCAAAAGCAAATTTTTTTAATACAACTAAAGCATCTAAAATATTCTCATAATTATGATTTCCTTTAATTTTAATATCTTTTAATTCTATTATTAATTCATTATTAATAAATATACCTTTATTATTATAATAATTATTTTCATCATTAATATATTCTTTAGTTGATAAAATATCTTTAGTAATTATAAGGGAATCATTATTAGATTTATTAATTATAGCTAAATTTTCTTTGGTATGATGATTAAATATTTTCTTTTTTGTATTAATATAATTTTCATAATTTCCATGAAAATCTAAATGAGTAGGACATAAATTAGTTAATATACTAATATCAGTTTTAAAATCTTTTAAATCATATAATTGATGATCAGATATTTCTAACACTAAAACATCATTTTCTCTTACTTTACTTACTATTTCACTTAAAGGATAACCAATATTTCCTCCTAATACAGCAGGAATATTATGTAATTTTAATAATTCATATAAAATTGTTGTCGTGGTTGTTTTACCATTTGAACCAGTTATACCTATTATTTTTATATTTTTAGGCAAATAATGATAAGCTACTTCCATTTCATTAACTATAGGTATATTTAATTCATGAGCTTTTATAATAGAGGGATGATTTGGCATAATACCAGGGGATTTAATTATTAAATCAAAAGTATTATCTAAAATTTCTGTAGCAGTTTCACTTTTAATAAAAGGAACATGTAAATTATCTAATTCTAATTTAATATCAGAAGATATATCATTTTTATCGGTAGCTATTAAAGTATTTTTATTAGCTATTAATTTTATAACATGATATCCACTTTTAGAAACCCCTAAAATTAAAATTTTTTTATTTTCTAACATTAAAATTCACTCTCATTTCTACTTAAATTATATAATGAAATTTATTTAATTTGCAATAAAAGAGTTGTAAATTAAATATACAACTCTTCTGTTCTATTTTTAAAATTTTCAATAATGCCATCATTTTCTGGTATCAAGACTATAGAACCATTCTTTAAAGTCTTTTTAACATCTATTAATCTTTGATTTGAAGAACCTCTAAATAAAAGATTTAAATCTTTTAATTCATTAATAAATTTACCATCTACTAATACATCTAAATAATTTAATAATTCTAAATATTTATGATTTTTTTTGCCCATTTCTAATATTTCTTCATAAAGAAATCCGGTATAACACCAAACATTTAATCCAATTGATTGAGAAAATTTAGCGATTTCTAATATAGCATCAATTTGATATAAAGGATCTCCTCCACTTAATGTAATACCATCTTGATTTTTTAAATTACTAATTTCTTCTTTTATTTCTTCTATATCAAATTCACAACCACCATTAAAATCATGTGTTTGAGGATTTTGACAAAAAGGACAATTATGAGAACATCCTTGAGTCCAAATAACTGTCCTTACTCCAAAACCATCAACTACACTATCACTTTGTAGTGGAGCTGCTAGTCTAATTGTCATTATATTACCCCTTAAGCTGCTTTTTCAAATTTTTGGCCTAAAGTATGTTTAACTCTATCTTGTTCTTCAGCTTTTTTAGCATTATTAAATCTTTCTGTTGTTCCTACTAAATAACCTGTAATACGGCGAATTCTTTCAAAACCTACTCCTTCACCAACCATTTTATTTTTCTTTACTGTACCTGCATCCATAAATATTCCTCCTCCTTATTATTTATTAGCAATTACAATCTAAATGCGTTATTGTTTCAACCGGTACCCCTTCAAAATTATGTCTTCCGCAACGTGGACAAACATCATTTATAACACCAACATAACCACAAACTGGATCTCTATCGACAGGATGATTTACTGCTCCATACCCTATATCATTATCATGCATAATTCTTATAATATGTTCAAAAGCTTCAACATTATTTGCTGTATCACCATCTATTTCAATATAAGAAATATGACCTGCATTTGTTAGTTTGTGATATTTGCCTTCAACTTCTAATTTATGTTCAATAGTTGTATGATAATAAACTGGAACATGGAATGAATTAGTATAATATTCTCTATCAGTAATTCCCTTAATTTTTCCATATATTGATCTATCTATCCCAACAAAACGACCACTTAAGCCTTCGGCTGGAGTTGCTAGACAAGTGAAATTTAATTTTAAATCTTGAGAATATTCATCACATTTATCACGCATATGTTTAATTATTTCAAGTCCTAATTTTTGAGCTTTTTCTGATTCACCATGATGTTCACCAATTAAAGCTTTTAAACATTCGGCAAGGCCAATAAAACCAATTGATAATGTACCATGTTTTAAAACTTTTCTTATTTTAGCTCCTGGTTCTAGTTTTTCTGAATCAAGCCATACATGTGATCCTAATAAAAATTTAAAGTTATTTACACTTTTACTACATTGAATATCAAATCTTTGTAATAATTGTCCTTTACACAAATCAAGCATTTCATCAAGTTCAGCATAAAAGCCTTTCATGTCGGCTTTATCTCTTTCTCCTAATGCTATACCGTGTTTAATTCCAATTCGAGGTAAATTAATTGTTGTAAAAGATAAATTTCCTCTTCCTGGAGTAACTTCTTTATCAGGATAACAAATATTGCCAATTACTCTTGTTCTGCATCCCATATAACCAACTTCTGTTTTTGGATCACCTTCTTTTAAATAAGGTTTATTAAATGATGAATCTAAAAATGAAAAGTTAGGGAATAGTCTTTTAGCAGATACTTTACAAGCTAAATGAAATAAATCATAATTAGGATCGTTTTTATTATAACTTACTCCTTCTTTTAATTTAAAGATAGATATCGGGAAAATAGGAGTTTCACCATTTCCAAGCCCAGCATCTGTTGCTAATAAGAAATTTTTTATTACCATTCTTCCTTCTGGAGATGTATCAGTTCCAAAGTTTACAGATGAAAATGGAACTTGAGCTCCAGCTCTACTATGCATAGTATTTAAATTATGAATAAATGCTTCCATTGCTTGATAAGTAATTCTATCAGTTTTTGCTAAAGCTTTTTCATATCCTTTAACAAATATTTCTTCTAATCTTTCACTAGTTATATAATCTTTAAATATTTCTTTAGCATCAAATTCAATTGTTTTTAATTCAGTTATAATTTTTACGATATCGTTAAAATTAATTTCTCCTAAAAAACCATCTAAATCTAAATAATCATATAACATTTGTTTTAATTGCTTTTTAAATGTTTTTAAAACTCCTGGAGCCATATAATAATCAAACATAGGAATACTTTGACCACCATGTTGATCATTTTGATTAGCTTGAATACATATTGCTGCAAGAGCAGTATAACTCATAATATCATTTGGACATCTTAAATAACCATGTCCAGTTGAAAAACCATTTTTAAATAATTTATCTAAATCTATTTGATTACAAGTCGTTGTACCCATTGCTAGGAAATCTAAATCATGAATATGAATTGCTCCTTCATCATGAGCTCTTGCATACTTATTATCCATTAAATATGCTTTAGCAAATTCTTTTGATACAGTTGAACCAAAATGTAACATTGTTCCCATTGGTCCATCGCCATCAACATTAGCATTTTCTCTTTTAGCATTTTCTTCTTTAGCACTTTTAAGTCCTAAAGATTCAATTGCTTTAACAAATTTATGTTGTTGCTTTTCAACAAAAGCTTCTCTAGATGCTGCTCTTCTTTCTCGATAACCTTTAAAAGAATTATAAACTTCAATATCATCTTTTTCTAAAACATGTTCAATTAAATCTTGAATTTCTTCAATTCCAATAGTTTTTCTATCTTGATATTCTTTTTCAATCTTTTTTAAGACTTTTTCATATACTTTATTTACAATTTTTTCATCATAATTTTCATATACACTATCAAAGCCTTTTTTTATTGCGATTGCTACTTTAGTACCATTAAAAGGAACTCTTTGGCCACTTCTTTTTACAACCACAATATCATTAAGCACATCATCTTTCATAAATACTACCTCTCTTAAATTACAAATTCATTATAACTAGATTTTTTTCCATAAGCAATGTTTTTTTTTAAAAAAAATCATCATTTGTAAAGCGAACTTTTTAAAAAAAATAGTTTTTTCTTAAAAAAAAACATTTTTATTAAGACTTTATGCTTATCTATATTTTTTTCTATTATTAAAATTTTTTTTGTTCGTTTTACAAATAACTTTTTGTTAATATTTGTCAAACTATTTTTTTTATTAATGTTGATATAAATTTTAAAGAATATTATAATATTTATTAAGGAGATTTTATTATGTATAAAGATAAAAAAATTCACTTAATTGGTATAGGTGGAATTTCTATGAGTGGAATTGCCTTAATTTTAAAAAATTTGGGGGCTAAAATTTCAGGTAGTGATCAGTCTCATTCTCTTAATACTGAAATGTTAGAAAACAATGGAATCCCTGTATTTATCGGGGAAAGTGAAGATTTAGTTAAAGATGCTGACATAGTTATTTATACTTCTGCAATTAGTAGTGAACATCGGGAATTATTAATGGCTAAAAAGCTAAAAAAAGAAGTTTATGAAAGAGCAACATTTTTAGGAATGTTATCAAAAGAATATAAAAATGTTATATGTATTTCTGGTACACATGGAAAAAGTACTACTACAGGTATGATTACTTCTTGTTTTATTCTTGATGATAAAAATCCCACTGTCCAAATTGGAGCTATTCATCCATTATTAAATAGTAATTATCGGATTGGAAATAATGAATATTTTATTATGGAATCTTGTGAATATAAAAATAGTTTTTTATCATTTTTTCCAACAAGTGAAGTGATTTTAAACATCGATGATGATCATTTAGATTACTTTAAAAACATTGATAATATTAAAGCATCTTTTCAAAAATTTGCTGATTTATTACCTCAAAATGGCAATTTAGTTTTAAATAGTGATGATGAAAATACAATAAAAATTAACCCTAAAGAAAATATAAATATTTATACATATGGTATTAATAATAATTCTAATTTGATGGCTAAAAATATTACTTATGATAATTTAGGACATCCAATATTTGATATATATTATAATAATGAATTATTTTTAAATATTCATCTAAATATTTTAGGTAATCATAATATTTATAATGCATTAGCTACTACTTTAATAGGTATTATTTATAATATTAGTAAAGACGCTATTAAAAAAGGATTAGAAAGTTATAGTGGTGTTAAAAGAAGATTTGAATTTTTAGGAACATATCGAGATAATATTTTGGTATATGATGATTATGCTCATCATCCTACAGAAATAAAAGCAACTTATGATGCTGTTAAAAATATAAATTGCCATCAAAATTTTGCTATTTTTCAATCTCATACTTATTCAAGAACAAAAGAACATTTAAAAGAATTTGCTGATATATTAAAAAAATTTGATAATGTTATTATTGCTCCTATATATCCAGCAAGAGAAATAAATATTTATAATGTTAAAGAAGATGATTTAGTTAATATAATAAAAAAAGATAATAATAATGTTTGGTATATTGACTCTTTTCCAAAAATTGTAAATTTTTTAAAAGAAAAAGTTCAAGATAATGATTTAGTTATTACTATTGGAGCAGGTCCTGTTAATGAAGTTGGTTTAAAATTACTTAATAAACAATAAATAAAAGACTTTAAATGAAGTGAATCTAAATAGTTCATTTCAAAAAAAGTCTTTTTTTAATAAACCTATTATGGTTTAAAATATCAATTTAGGGAAAAAGATTTCTCTTTTTCCAAGGGTTAAGTCTATGAGGTTTTAACGAGTTTTCCTTCTCGTTTAAGCTTGAACTATGAATGGATCAGATAATGTACCAGAACCACTGGCTTTTGATTTTGAATTTAAATAAAAGGTTGGAAAGACTCGGTTAAGCATATTTGCTGACCAACTATATCCTAACGATGACGAATCACAATACGTTTCTCCTTCTTCATCTTCATAACACGTCGGTTCTGAATATGTATGAACGAAAATATCAGATTCCCATTGTTCAGGAAAAAGAGTTTCAATCATCCAAGACGTATAACTATCCCAATACCCGCCGAGTTCTGGATCATCATAATATTCATAAAAGGAATATCCTCCATCATCTAGCCAAACATTTTCACAATGTGAAGATTCATCATAACAATTTACATAAACTCCTGATGCATAATCTAATGAATAAGCGTAATAATAATCATAAAGATAAAGTAATCCAATTTTAGCATTTACTCTTTCTGATGAGTTCCATGGTTCTGTAACCCAACCAGATAAAGTATAATGATAATGAGGAGTGACTCCATTCTCTTTCAAAAATATATCATTAGCATCTCCTAAATCACCCAAACCACTCAAACTATCTTCAGCTCCAACTGCTCCCTGCCACCAAAGATGATCAGAAATTTTTTGATACCAAACGCTTGATGAAGACATATAAGGATAACCTTTACTATCTACAAAAATATTTGTATTGCCACCTTCACCTGTCTCTGTTCCTCCACTTATACCATTTAATCTTTTGAATAATGATGATTCTGACCAATTTGGGCTTAATTCAAAATTAACAGTTTTCCAATAAAAAGTAAAATTTTCCCCTTCTTTTACTGGAGTATTTTTAATAAGTTTTAATTCACCATCTTCAGTTATTCCTATTATTCGATACATATATTCACTTGTTAAATCACAGGTTGCACCATTTCCAAAGCAAATATAATTATCGACATCTTCTTTTCCTCCGACAAAACGATACATATCTCCTAAAACCTTTGTACTTAATCCTCTTGGATTTTTACTTTGAATATATTTTCCAATTGAATTTGATTCAGTTTTTATTTTTTTACTTGTTTCTGTATATCTTCCTGATACATCTGTTACTCTTCCTGTTACTTCATATTCTGTATCTTCTTCTAATCCACTATCGATTGTACATGTTCCATCATCACTTGCTGTAAACCATTTCCCATTTCC
>CANRDZ010000046.1 GCA_947629465.1 uncultured Bacilli bacterium
TCTTCAGCCATCTTTATACCACACCCTATATCTTTATAATTATTATATCTTATTTAATTAAAATTATCAATAAAATAAAAAAGAATAATTATATAAACCATTATTCTTTAAATTCAAAAATATAATCTAATATTTGAACTTCGTCTCCTCTTTTAGCTCCCATTTTTTCAAGTTCTTCCTCAACTCCCATACTTTTTAATTTTCGAGCAAATCTTAAAACAGCTTCATCTTCATTAAATTTAGTCATATTGAATAATTTTTCTATTTTTTCTCCTTTTATTACCCAGACATTATTTTCTTTACTAATAATATACGGTTTTTCCTCTTTAAATTTAAAAATTAAATGACTTTGTAATTCATCTTCTTGATATAAATTAATATTTTTAATTTCATTAAGTTTTTGTCCTAAATAATTAATAAGTTCATTTAAACCTTGATTAGAAATGGCACTAATAGGGAAAATAATTTTATCTTTATATTTTCTCTTAAATTTTTCTAAATTTTTATTAGCATTTTCTAAATCCATTTTATTTGCTACAATTACTTCTGGCTTTTTACTTAATTTACTACTATAATTGTCTAATTCTTTACGAATAATTTCATAATCTTCAATTGGATCTCTATTTTCACTTGCTCCCATATCAACTACATGACAAATAATTTTTGTCCGCATTGCATGTTTTAAAAATTTATCTCCCAATCCAACGCCGCTACTTGCACCTTCAATAAGACCAGGTAAATCTGCCATTACAAAGGTTTCCGCATTTTTAAGTTTTACAACTCCCAAATTAGGTGAAAGTGTTGTAAAATGGTATGACGCTATTTTAGGTTTAGCGGCACTAATCATACTAATTAATGTACTTTTTCCTACAGAAGGAAGACCAACTAAACCAACATCAGCTAACATTTTTAATTCGCATTTAATAAGTTTAATTTCGCCAGGTTCACCATTTTCACTAAATTTAGGAGCAGGATTATCATGAGTAGCAAAAGCTTTATTTCCCTTTCCTCCACGTCCTCCGTATGCTACAGTAACTTCATCATCAATATTTACTAAATCTTTTATAACTAAATTCGTATCTAAATCAGTAATTGTAGTTCCCAAAGGAACATAAACAATTACATCTTCTGCATTAGATCCATATTTATTAGATCCTTTACCATTTACTCCTTTATCACCCTTAATAATTTTTTTATATTTTAAATCGATTAAAGTTTTTAACCCTTTATCTACTTTAAAGATAATATCGGCACCTTTTCCCCCGTTGCCACCATCTGGTCCTCCCATTGGAACAAATTTTTCTCTTCTAAAAGAAGTACAACCATCTCCACCAGAACCAGCAATTACTTTTAAAGTAATTTCATCAACAAACATAAGTCCATCACCAATAAATATTATAACATAAAAACGACTTATCAAAAAGTCGTTTTACTTAATACTCGAATTTCTCGAGTTTTTTTATCAATCTGGTGTCCCCTTAGGGATTTGAACCCTAGACCCACCGATTAAGAGTCGGTTGCTCTACCAACTGAGCTAAGGAGACATACAAGAACAATAAAATTATAACGTAACAATTAAAAAAATGCAATATTATTTGCATTTTATTTCTTATAATCCAAAAAGTCTAAAACACGACTTTCATCAGGATTAACTTCAAAAATAATTCTTTGCATTTTACTTGAACTTTTACCAACTGCATCAGTAATTGTATATAAAATCCAATATTGATCTTTATCTTTTTCATGATAAACAACATGCGTTATTACAGGATTAGGTTTATCTTCAATAATAGTTAAATGTTTATAGTTGATATCATCTATACTTCTTACATAGTAAGTATTACTTTCAAATTTAACTTCTGGTGTTACAATATCAGTTGGATTATTATAATCATTTACCCAAAAGTTTCTTTTACCAGATGCAATCCATCCTACTTTACCTTTGAAATCTATCTTATACCAAAAGTATATATTACTTTTTTCTGTTTCAACATCCAAAACTTTATAAATTTCGCCTTTATTTACTTTTCCTATAGATTCAGAATTTTCATCAGCTTCTTTTCTAACATTGATTGGTTTATTATAAATAACTTCAACATACCATCCTTTTTTTATTTCATCTAAATTTTTTTCAGTTTCATGATTTTTAAAAACAAAGAAAAGAAAAACCCCAATGCCAATTATTCCAAGAAACAATAAACATCTAATGAACTGTTTCATTAATCACACCTCACTAATAAATTATATCATGGATATTTAAATATGTGAATAAATGAAAAGAAAAAATAATAAACTTGCAAAAACCTCTTGCATTTTTGCCATATTTATTATACAATTAACAAGTACATGCGGAATGTAAATAAAATGGGCTTGTAGCTCAGCTGGTTAGAGCGCACGCCTGATAAGCGTGAGGTCGGAGGTTCAAGTCCCCCCAGGCCCACCATTTTAATTTATGACCCGCTTAAATATGGCCCGTTGGTGAAGTGGTTGAACACACATGCCTTTCACGCATGCATTCATGGGTTCAAATCCCGTACGGGTCACCAAAAAAGAAAAATAACTCGAACTTGGTTCGAGTTTTAAAATATAGTAATAAATGGTGATTAAAAATGAATACTAATGATGATACAATTTCATGGCAAGACAGAGCTTTATTAAGAGAATTTTTTTCAACTGTTTTAGAATGGATGCAAAATCATATGGATCCAACATTAACGGATCTTAAAGATTTTACTGCTTTATATGAAAATTTTCTTAATAATCATCATCTAAAAGGTAATAAAGTTTTAATGACATTTTTGTTAGAGCTTAAATTTGATCAATTAAATTTTGAAAATAAAAATAGCAATAGTAAAGTAATTAAAGTTTTAAATAAAGACATTACTCATCTAAATAATCCAACATTAATTCAAAATAGTACGATTGCTAAATGGTATCGTGAAAGTCGTATTACAAGACATTTAATTGGATTTCAAAAAGACACTATCAAAAAAAGAAATATATAAAAGGCTTTGAAAAATTTCAAAACCTTTTTTATTTATTAATCCACATCTACTCTAGCTAAAATTTGAGCCGGCGTTTTTCTAATAGTATTATAAACAGGCAATAAACCAACTATCAAATTAAAAATAAAAACTAAAACAAAACTCAATATATAAGTGAAAAAATTAACCATAAACAAATTACTTATATAAGGAACATTTTTAAAAGAATATAAAATATATGTCATAAAAGATATACCGAGTAAACTTGCTGTACAACTAATAGCAATTATTTCTCCAGAAAACATTTTATATATATCACTTTTTTTAATTCCAATTGCTCTATATATTCCCACTTCTCTAATTCTAGATAAAAAAGAAGATCTAATCATTAGTAAAATTTCAACTAAAGAAACAATAAGTATTACTGTAGATACTATTAAACTAGAAATTATATTATCTTTTATACTATTAATATATAATTCTTTAGAATATAAATAAGAATCTTTTATATTTAAATGTTTATTATGAAAATAATTTAAAGTATCATCTTTATCTTTACTATAAATAGATAAATTTAAAGTATTTTCAATTAAATTATATTTAATCATATTTTCATTAACTAACATATAATTAAATTCATCATCATTACTTTCATAAAAACCAACAATCTTTAATTTTTTATTATTAATTTTATTTTCTAATTCATCCCCAATTTTATAATAAGAATAATTTATATTTAATGCTACTTCATAATCATTTATAGGTAATTTACCATCAATTAATTTTATATCATTTTTAATTAAATCATAATTTAAATAATCATTATTAACATCATAATAATTAAGAGAATAACTATTTGCAATAATGTCTATAAATAAAGACTCATCAGCATATATATTTAATTCATCTAAATCAGTAATTCCTACAATAATAAATTTATCCATATTATTAACATAAATTTCATGATTTAAAAAATCATTAATTGAATTAAATCCTGCTTCTTTAGTATTATTATTTTGAATCGTTTTTTCAATAGCTAATTTATCTATGACAATTTCATTACTTTTATTTGGCATTCTACCTAATAATAAATCACTACTATTAATCATTTTATTACTTGATAAACTTCCCGTAATATAAGCGATATTATTCATACTTTGTAAATATTTATCATAATCAAATCTAAAATTTACTATACTATCACTAGGTAATATATAATTTATATCATTTAATTTTTCATATTCTAAAAAATCTCCTACATCTAAATTTTTAATATTAACAGTTAAATAATTTTTGTTTATATTAATAAAATCTTTATCCGAAATATTTATTGTAGCAAATATACTAGCAATTGCATAAAAAATAAACATACCAGATAAAAAGAAACCACCCAATAAAATTTTCTTTAATAAAGGATAATCAAGTATTTTTTTAAAACCATAAGAAATAAATGTAAATGGTGAAAAAATACTACTATATTTTTCTTTTAATGATAAATTAGCTACTTCTTCTATTTTAAAGTCTTTAGCTTTAATATTATTCTTATCAATTAATTTATGATGATCATCAATTAAATTTATATTTGAATTGCTATCAATAATCTCTAACTTTTCATTTGTCTTTCCTTCAATATAAATATTTCCATTTTTAATAACTATATTTAATTTTATATTTTCATCATTATTTCTATATACATTAATTAAAATATTATCTTTCTGAATTTCTTCTATATTATTAAAATCTTTTAAATAAATATTATTTTCTATTTCATAATTTAAAGTTTTATCATGATTATTTTCATAACTTTTAATAATTTTTCCATCTTTTAATTCTATTATATGACTTGCATAAAATTTAGCTAAATCTTCTTCATGAGTAACTAATATAACTAAATATAATGAAGAAATACTTTTAATAATATTCATAACTTCAAGACTATTTTTACTATCAAGATTACCTGTTGGTTCATCAGCAATAATTATTTTAGGATTTTTTACAATTGCTCTTGCAATCCCTACTCTTTGCCTCTCTCCGCCAGAAAGCATACCTGCAGGGCGATTTTTAAATCGTTCCATTCCCACACTTTTAAGTGTATAAATTACTCTTTTTTTAATTTCTTCTTCATCTTTAATTCCAATTAATTTTAATGATAAAGCCACATTATCAAATACTGTCATATTATCTAATAACTTATAATCTTGAAAAATATAGCCAATATTAAGATTTCTAATTTCATCTACTTTAGAAACACTTTTTTTAGTAATATTTATTCCATTAACAAATATATTTCCCTTATTTACTTTATCAAGACCAGATATAGTATTTAAAAAAGTAGTTTTACCTGATCCAGAAGGTCCTAAAATAGCTACTAATCCCTTATTTGGAAAAACATAATTAGCGTCATTGATAACATGGATTTCATTCTTTTTATGATAATTAAAATATTTATTAACATTTTCTAATTTTATCATTATATTGTCTCCTTATAAGTTTTAATTACACTATCTTTAAAAATTTTTCTTCCATATCTAAATGAAATTAAAATAGCCATAATAATTAGTATTAAATAAACTATTAAATAATCTTTAATATATACATATTTAATAATATTTTTAAAATATTCATAATTAATAATATTAGTTTTAATTAATATAACAAATGCTATAAATAAAACATAAGTAAAACTTGCTAAAATAATTAACTCATTCATTAATATACTAATACAAACTTTTTTACTACTTCCTAACGTTCTTAAAGTAGTATAATAGCTATTTCTAGATTTATAAATAATTCTAATTATAAAATAAGTAATAAAAAACATAGTAACAACTAAAACGATAGTAACAATTAATTTAAAAATATTATATAAACTTGAAATCATTTCTGTTTCATCTATTTTAGCATTTCTTAAACTCAAAACATTTAAATCCATTTTTTCTAAATCACTTATAACATTTTCTAAATCTTTAATATCTTTTACAAATACACTACTTTGATAATTACCTTTATTAAATAAATTATTATAATCTTCATAATTTATATAAATATTAAAATCATTTTCTTTTTCATCAATATTAAGTAATTTATGAATATTATTATTATCATATATTTCTTTTATATTAAAAGACAAATTCTCATTATAATAAATATTTTCAATTTTAATATCTAATTTTTTATTTAAACAATTAGTAAATATATTATTAACATATTCACTAATATAAACTTCCCCTTTATTTACATTACTATTAGGGATTACATTTAAATCATAATAAGTTACATTATTTATCTGATAAGTTATATTATTATAATATTTCATAGTATTTAAAAGAATATTATTTTTTAATTCATCATTTACAAAAAAATCTATATTATATTCATTATAATTATCATCATATAATAATCCTACTATTTTTACTTTTTGATTTAAATCTGATATTATAAATTCTTTATTTAAAAGTTCATTTTCTTTTAAATAATAATTTTCTTTATTTCCTATAATAACAATTTCATTATCATTTTCTGGAATTTTCCCTTTTGAAACATTATTTATTTCTTTTAAATAAAGATTTCCATTTAAATATATATAATCCCCTTCTAAATTTAAATTATATTCATTAAGTACATCATCTATTACTAAATAATCAATACCTTTTATATTAGTTATTTTATCGTAATCATTTTGATCAAAACTTTTTTTATTTTTTTTATTAATAATTATTCTTTTATCAGAAATATTATTAAATATATTAGAATAACCTTTTACTTCTTCATATTCTGATTTTTTAAAAGATCCATAATTAGTTATTAAATTAACAATTATTAATAAAAATATAGCTACCATTAATAAAAATTTAATTGGTAAATTAAAAGCATTTCTAAATCCTAATTTAATTTTATTAAACCAAGTTATATCTTTAACATCTATACTTTTAAGATTTTGATCTAAATTAATATTTTCAATAATTTTATTTTCTAAAACTCGACCATCATGCATTTTTATTAATCTAGTAGCATATTTTAAAACTTCATTTTTATTATGGGTAACAATTATTACTAATTTCTCCTTTGAAATATCATGAAGAATATCTAATACTTTTTGACTAGCTATACTATCTAATGATCCAGTTGGTTCATCAGCCACTATTATTGGTGTATTGTTTGCTAAAGCTCTTGCAATAGCTACTCTTTGTTTTTCACCACCAGATAATTTAGAAGCATGCGTATTTTTATATTTTTTTAAACCTACTTTATTAATCAAATCATTTACTTTATCTTTAATATCACTTCTTTTATAACCATTCATTAAAAATGCAAGTTCAATATTTTCAAAAACAGTATAACTATTTACAAGATTAAAATTTTGAAAAATATTACTTACATAATTTCTACGATAATTTAAATAATCTTCTTCTGTATAATGACTAGTTTCTTCCCCATTTATATACATTTCCCCATCTTCATATGTATCAAGACCAGATAATACATTTAACAATGTTGATTTACCACTTCCAGACTCACCAGTTATTACTACAAACTCACCTAAATGAAGTTCTAAATTAACATTAGATAATCCTTTAGCAACAACCCCATCTTGATAATAATATTTGGAAACATTTTTTAATTTTAACATAAGTCACCTCATAATATAATTATATATAATTTTTCTTTCTTTAAAAATTTATTAAAATACTTTTATTTTATTTTTACAATAATTTTATTATTAATTTACATAATTAGACAATAAAAGAAGAGATAAAAAATCTCTTCGGTTAAAGTCTATGAGGTTTTTACGAGTTTTCCTTCTCGGATTAAGCTTGAACAATAAATGGATCAGCTACTGTTCCTGAACCTTTTAACTTTACAGTATTTAATAAATAGAACACAGGGCGAATGTTATAGGAAGAAATTAGATTAGCTCCAAGAATATTACCTAATGAGCCAACGAAATGGTAATCAAAAGAACCTCGAGCATCAAATCCCCAACTTGTCACAAAAACCTCACCCAGATTATCATCGCTCTTTCCATTATGACTAAAGTGTAACCAACTATTTACACATTCTCCTTCTACACCATAACAATTAGCAAATGTATTCTTTGCATAATCCAATGAATATGAATAATAATAATCATGTAAATACATTAAACCTACTTTAGCTGACACTTTTTGAGAGTTAGGCCAAACAGCAGCGTTAGGATGAGTACCACTTGAAGTATATCCTTGATCAACAGCTTGCTGTCCTGTTTCAATTTTATACATTTGATCTGCAGTCACATTAATAGCAGAACTATATGCACTACCATACCACCAATTATAATCAAAAATCTTTTTATACCAATCGCTCGTCGTTGCCATATATGAATATGCACTACCATTTACAAAAATATTTGTATTGCCAGAAGCTCCAGTTGAACTTCCACTACTTGTTCCATTTAATCTCTTAAATATCAATAATTTTGACCACATACAATTTCCATTATAACAAGATGAATCATCATATACATTATCAAGCCTAAAACCATTAATTGTTTCTTCTCTTATCGCTGTATTCTTAATAAGCTTCATTTCACCATCTTCAGTTATTCCTATTATTCTATACATATAATCACTCGTTAAATCACATTTGGCACCATTTCCAAAACATACGAAATTATCTACTACTCCTTTACAAGCTGTTCCAGAAGCTGTTCCAGCATCAACGGCTGCATCACAAGCTCCAACAAAGCGGTACATATCACCTAGTACTTTACTACTTAATCCTTTTGGTTTACTTGTTATTAATTTACTTGCAGTAAATGTAGCTTCTTTTGTTGATATTTT
>CANRDZ010000047.1 GCA_947629465.1 uncultured Bacilli bacterium
GTCCCTGTTGAGAGTATTTCTATTTCTGGTGACAATACTGTTAAAGTTAAGAAATCTATTACTCTTAAGGCTACTATCAACCCATCTGACGCTACTGACAAAACTTTAACTTGGTCTTCTAGTGATAAAAATATTGCTACTGTTGATTCTAAAGGTGTTGTTACTGGTGTTAAAGCTGGTAAGGTTACTATTACTGTTAAAGCTTCTAACGGTGTCTCTGCTTCTTATGTTGTTACCGTTGAAGATGAAAGTGCTTATGTTGTTACGTTAACTGCACAAAAACAAGCTACTGGTGAAATTAGACAATATCTTGTTTCAGTTTCTAATAGTGGCAAAGCTGTTGACTTCACTAGATTTGTTTATAATGGCAAAGAAGTTCTACCTAGTTCTACTGTTAGATATCTTAATGCTGATAAAATCGACAAATCTATTACTTCTGTTGATTTAGTCCTTACAGATGGTAAAACTGTTAAAGCTACTGTAAAATATGCTTAATATTTATAGAAATTAACTTAGAAAGGAAAGGAAGTTTAATATAATGAAAGGCAAATATAATTTATTTGTTTCCGCATTTTTAGCTTTCTTTGCTTCTGTTCTTGTTGTTAATGCTAAAGATTTAACATTAACTCAACTAGGCGAAGCAATTAAAGAAGCTGATCCTGACGCTACTGAAGCCTTTGTAATTGGTACTCATGTTTTTACTGATACCCATTTACTTACTACTCAAGACGTTATGATCGCTGCTAGAACTATTAATGTTGGTGACATAAATGAAAAAGGCTATGGCTTCAATGAATCTAAACCTGAAGCTGATCCTTTATATAAATTAATGGCTATTAACGTTATTGAAATGAGTGGCAATACATGGAAAGTTGGATCTCCTGTTATTGCAGGTCCTGCTTTAGCTGATAAAATTAACGTTGAATACATTAATTATAAATATGTTAGTGTTAAAGTTAATACTGACGAAATTGTTAAAGCTGAAGTTGAAAAAATCAATGAAACAGCTAAAAATGCAATATTAACTATGTCAAACGATGTAGTTACTGTTAAAACAAAAGCTAGTTTAAATACAACTGTTGCATCTACAATTGCAGAAGATTTATTAAATTTAATGAAATCTGAAACTTATGCTGGAAAGTTTGCATCTATTAAATTAGCTACAGTTGATTCTACTGGAAAAGTAAGTACTACTGATGTTTTAGAAATTAAAACTAATACTACTAAATCTGAAATAAGTAGTAAATTATCAACTTATATTTCTGGTAATTCAAATTTTGTAGTTGAATTTACAATGGCTGAAGGTATTGCTAATACTGGTAATTATGAAACTTATACTGTTAAATTCGTAACATTAGTTGATACTGATGCTGCATTTACTAGTAATGTTACTGGTGCAACTGTTGCTTCTTCTCAAGATTGGGTTGTATCATGCGATAAAGTAGAAGGTGCTAATTGTAATTTAGTTCTTAATGTTAAAAAAGGTACTAATCATACATTAGTAGATGTAACTGAAGTTGCTAACGCATTAAAATCATTATTACAAAAAACTGGTAAAGTAGAATCAATTGTTGTAGAAATGAGCGATAGAAAAACTTTAACAAGTGCAGATGCAAATACTGTTGGAACTGCTTTAGCTACTTTAACATCTTCTAAAAAATTAAGTGAATTACTTAATAATAAAATTACTATTACAATTAAATTAGTAGAAGGTGCTGCATTATCTCAAAATGATAAAACTGTAGAAACTTATACTTTAAATATTATTGGTAATATTAATACTGATGATAATGTTAAAGAAGCTGCAAATACTGCTAACTCTGTTTTAGGTAATGGAAGTGCAAAAGGATTTGTATTAGATTATACTGAAAAAACAAATGAAGTTATTATTAGAATCGTTGATGGTTCTAAAAAGTTCCAAGCTAATGCGATGGGAACAGGTTTAGGACAAGCTATTCTAGCAATGATTCAAACAGGCTTATATAAATCAGTTACTATTAATGGTACTAAAGTTGATATAAGTGCTGGTGATGCTGCTGCATATGGTACTTTTGCAGAAAAACTTGAAGAAGTTATGAGTTCAATGACTGATGGTGAAAGCTTAACATCTGGTATTGAATTATCAAAACTTCAAGGTTTATCATTAAGCTTTGTACTTGAATATAAAGATGGTGTTACAAATGCTGGACATGATGTTTACACTGTTAGATTCTTAGGCGAAGTTGATACTGATCGTGATACAAATTCATTATTAGCTGGATTAAATAGTGGTAAAGCATTAGCTGATACTGATGTTACTGTTCCTGCTAAATCAACAAAAGTTGTATTTGGATTAGATACTGCAAAATTAGGCTTAACTAGTAGTAAACCTAATGTTGATGAATTTGCAAGTGCATTAAGAAGAATTGTTAAATTATATGATTCTATTGAAGTAACATATAATGGCGTTAAGTATGTTGTAAAATATACTCAAGCTGAAGGATTAGAAATTGATAATTATGGTGACTTAAATAATCTTGTTACTGCTTTAAGTGGTAAAAAGACTGAAGAAGTATTAAAAGGACAAACTATAACTATCAAATATAATTTAATTGATGATACTACAAATAAAGCTAAAAACGGTGAAACTTATACTGTTAAATTTACTATTGAAGCTGATTTAAGAACTACTATCGAAACTTATTTAGATGAGATTGAAAGTAGCAATGTAAGTATAATTAAAAGTAAAAATAAGAATATTAGCGAAGATGATGTTATTACATTTGATGTAGTTTCTCCATTTGCAATTCTAAAAGATATGAATGTTGGATTAGCTAGTGAATTATTAGAATTATTCGAAACTAACTTCGTTAAATCTATAACATTCTACTATAATAATACTCCATATGTTATGACATATGTTCCAGTTGATACAGCTAGCCATGTAGAAACAGCTCGTGTTGATGGTGTTGATGAATTAATTAAAGCTATGGGCGGAAATAGTGCACAACTAGTAAATGTAGCTAAAAATATTAATTCATTAAAAGTTGAAATCGTACTTGCTGATGGCGTTAGCGATTATGTATTAAATGGTGGTGTTAAAGAATACACTGATAAAACTGTTTTAACTTATGATATCGTATTATCAACTAAGATTAGTGCTAAAGATACATTAAAAACATTCTTTGATACTCCTGGTAATCATGCTAGTACTAATAAATTTAATGTTAAAGTTAATAATGGTAAAGTTCAAGTATTATATGATAGTGCTTTAGGTGCATCTGATTTATATGCTAAATTATTCTTTGAAGATAATACAATGGTTCAAGCTCTAATTACATTATTAACAACTGAAACTAGAATTGAATCAATCGTATTTAATATTGGAAATAGTCCAGTAAGAATTGAAAAAACATCTGCTGCAGCTAGTATTGTTAACGAAATTAAAGCTAAAATTGGAGAACTTGTAAATTCTAGCAATCCTGAATTTACTTATGGAAATACTACTTCTATGGCTGATCTTGTTTCACATTTAGGTTCTAATAAGATTTCATTAACAATTAATTTAGCTGAAGGTTCTGCAACTTTAACAGAAAATGGTACAGCTACAATAACTTATGAATTTGAATTCTCTATGAGTCATGCTGTTACTGGAACAACTAATTTAACTGGATTTGGCGTTAATGGTGTATCTACTTGGGCTGGAAATAAACTTACTACTGAAGTAGATAGTACATCTAAAGATACTTCAATTAGTCTTGACTTCTTTACTGCTAGTAGCTCTACAGATGGATTAGGTGAATTATTAACTAAATTATTTGATAATTCTAACTATATTTCTTCAATTACAGTATTAGGTGAAACTATTACTGCTGGAGATTACGCTGATGCTAAAACTAGTGAACAAGTTACAAGATTAACTAAGAGATTAAATGCAAGTATAGTAAGTTACTTAAAATCTTTAGGTGTAAATGTTGAAAATGCAGACACAACTCCTAAAGCTAAATTAGGTGAATTAATAGGAAAGGAAATTACATTTGCTATTAATATGGCTAGTGGTGTATTATCTGAAAATGGAAATTCTTCAGAAACATTTACAGTTGATTTTGTAGAAAAGAAATAATATTAAAATATTATATATTGTTTCTACTATAGAAACATTTAATTAAATAATTAGACTGTTGATAAATTTATCAACAGTCTTTTTATAACAAAAAAAGAAGAAAGTATTCCTTTCTTCTAACTTTAAATAATTCAAATAATTAATATTGAATCTTTATAATTATTCACAAATATAATTATTATCTTCCATATAATCTAAAAATGCATCTTTAGTTAAATCATTTTTACCTGATATTGATTTATGATATTTTTTGATAACAATTTTTTTGTCTTTACATGTAACATTTTCAGCATCATCTACTACACTAAAATTATTACACATTTCTTTTGCTAAATCTTCATCTTGAAAATTTATTGTTGCAGTTGCATTTTTAATAATATTATCTTTATTTACTTCTGCAACTACTTCTGTTTTGTATTTTGTACTTTCATTATTATTTTGATATATACATGTTATTGTTTCAACAGTTTTATTACCACAACCTGTTAATATAAAACCTAATAAAAGTAATAAAATTATTTTGTATTTCATAAAAATTCACTTTCTATATAAAAAAGGATTTTTCATCCTTTTTTATTATTTGTTTTCAACTGTTAAAGTATAACTTGTTCCATTATAATGATTTTTGATTATTAATTGATCAGATACATCAACATGATTATACCATAGAACAAATTTACCAGTTTTATAATCAACTTCTTCAACTCTTCCATGGCTATTTCTAGTAGTAGGAACATCAATTTCAACACCTAAATCAAATGCAATAGCATACCAAGCATTTGGATTTCCTATCTTATTCAATACATAATATGATGGTTGAACATTTTCAGTACTAGGTTTAATAGTTAATGTACCAGTTATATCAGTAACATATTTGAATTCATATTCGAAGTTATTTTGATTTGCAGCATAAGCTACGTTGTCATAATCAAAACCATCTTCAGTAGATTTAATACTAGCAGAACGTTCACTTATATTGTTACTTGAAACTGACATAGTTTCAATTTCATCTTTAACAACTAAAGTAAGTTTTAATTCTTTTCCATATCTATTATCCTTATTGGAAGTATGACTTTGATCAAATGTTAATTCAATAGAACCACTAGTTATTTTTGAATTATCAACAATTAATAAGAATTCAGTACCTGTATAACCAGATTTAGCAGCAGTAGTTGTATCAATAGTTACTGCACGAACTGAACCATCTTTTACAGTTAAGTAAGTAGGATCAACACCTAAATCCATTAAAATTGCAAACTTATTAGAAGTTAATGTATGATCATACCCAGCAGTAATAGTGCTTCCATCAAAACTAATTGAAGTTAAATATTTATTATTATCTTTAACTGTTTGATGATCATCACCTTTTGTGAAATAAGATTTATTTTCATCAGTATCAGTAAAGTTAGGATCAAAATTTACTTTTTCAGCTTTCTTTAATTCTAATTCTTTAGCTTTATTATCAACAGTTGTTTTAACAACAATCTTATATTCTTTTGAAACTAATTCAACACTACCATTAGTAGTTTTATGAGTTAATACAAGTTCAACATCTTTACCTTCAGTATAAGGAACCCAAACTAATGCTAAATTCTTTAAGTTAGTTGGAGCATCTTTTACGAAACGATTAGCATTTGTTGGTTCCAAAACAGAAGCACCTCTTAAGACTACATTTTCGTTAGATGCATATTTGTATTCACCAATACCTAAATCTAATAATAGTGCATAAGATCCTTTAATATTTCTATTTAAAACAACATTAACAACATTGCCATCAAAACTTACGTCTTCAATAGAATCTAGATTATATTGGTTAGGTTCTAAACGATCATATTGAGCAAAATAAACATCAGTTAATTCAAGGTTTTGAACTTTTCTAACACATTTTTCAGTTGAATGTTTAGAAGTACCAAATCCACATCTGTTTTCAGTAGTTCCGTTTACTAACACAACATAAGTATATTCTTTAGTTGTAGTAGTTTTTACACCAGCAATAGTGTCTTCAATTGTAGTTTTAGCAACAAAGCTATCAGTATCAGTATTGATTGTAAAATCTTTTCTTGAAGCATCATATTTTACTTCATTAGCATATTCTTCAGTTGGAACAACGCTAGTAACTTTAGAAGCATCAGTATCAACATCTTTAATACGGTTAGAATCTAATACTTTAACTTCAAAAGTAACTGTAACTGATTTTTGAGTTGTTTTATCAGTAATAGTATAAGTACTACTCATAGCACTTCCTGAACCACTTACCCATAATGCAAAGGCATTATCACTAGTAGCACCAATATTTTTAGCATCAGTTACTAAAACATCGTTAACAGTTAAATCAGCACTAGCTTTTTTAACAGTATAATTATTAGCAGATGTTAATGGATCTTTATCAAGTGTAACTATAAATCCAAACCAATAAGCACTTCCACCATTAAATTTATCTGTATCAGTAAATTGAACTAATCTTGAATCAAGAGATTTTTCTTGAATAGTAATTGTATAATTACCATTTTCATCTTGTTTAGTTGTAAAGCTTGCTCTATTCATATTATATCTGTAATTAACATTTGTTCCTGCTTGTGTTGGATTTGGATTACTGTAAACATTTACGTTATCGCCGGCATTACCTGGAACAATTGAAATGTTTACATCAGGAGTTTCATCGATAATTACAAATTTTACTTTTACTGTTTGTGTTGATAATGAAGAATTAGTAAATGTTACAACAGATTCTTTTTGAGTTAATTTAACAGTATAAGTTGTTTCAGAATCATCAGTCGCAGCACTTTTAGAAATAGTACTTCCTGTACTAACTGCAGCACTTAAATCAATATCAACTAATACACCAGTAGATAAATAAGGAACTTTATTTGTATGAACATTTACAACATATTCATATTCATCGTTACCTAATTTTCCTTTTTCTTTTACGAAATCAGCACCAGTAATAGCTTGTTTATTCCATTCAGCATTTCCTCTATCAGTAGATGCTAAAGGAGTTCCTTTTACGCTTAAAACATCAATTAAATCAGAAACACTCCATCTTGAAGAAGATTTTGTAGCTCTTTTCATATCGCCATTAATAGTAAAATCAACAGTAGTATTATTGTTATATGATTTTTCACCATATAAGAAAACTGTATATTTACCATTAATTAAGGCGCTAGCAGTTTTTAAATTTTCACTTAAATTTGCAACAACTGGATCATTTTCAGATTCAACATCAGTAATTGTAATAACATCTTTGATGTCATCTACAACATTTACTTCAATAGTTTGAACAGTCTCGTGATTGATTTCAAGTGTTAAATTATTTTTAATATCTGCAAATTTAACCCAAGCAACATATTCTCTAGCGTCTCCACCATGTTCTGTTGCATCTTCTAATGTAAGTGGATTTCCATTTAATTTAATTGTGTCTGTAGAAGTTACAGCTTTATTAGTTTTAATAATTAAGCCAATCCATTCTTCAGAACCTTTACCATTATTGTAAGTAAGTAATGGTTTATTTTTTGTAATGTCTAATTTTTTATCGTAAGCGATACTTACAGCTGAAGTATTATATCTATGTGTGTCAGTACTAATATCACTATTATTTAATCTAGCGATTTTAGAAACAGCTCTTACACCAGCAATAGATAATTCAGCTTTTTCATCTACAAATATTTCTGCAGTTTTTTTAGATGGTAATGTTTCAGTTTTAACATATGAACCATCAGAATATAAACTAGCAATATTTGATAAATGTTCGCCTTTTAAATCACCGATAATATGAGTCATCTCAATACTAACAGTTTTTGCTAAAGATCCACCATAAGTTAGGTTTTCCCAATTATTATTAGAATCTTTATGAATTAAAGCAGCAACTTTGTCTTTAAATAATTCTCTATATGATTTAGCATATTCAACATCATTTAATAAATCATTCATTGCATCATTTAATTCTGCTGATGTTATAGTATTAATATAAACATATTTACCGTAGATATAAAGGTTTTCTGATATTTCTTGACTACCAACTTTAATAGAAGCTAAACTATTAAGTTGATCTTCAGTCATAGTTTTTGCACTTGTAGTCATTATTCCAGCAGTTAAAGCAGCTACTGCAAATAATGATACTTTAGTTAATTTTTTCATACTACGATTATTTTCCTTTCTTTAAATTTTTATTTTTTTGTTACTTTATAGTAAACATCATTATAAGCTATTTGAACAATTTCTTTCGAACGACTTTTTGGAATTCTAATAGCGCCCATAGATGGACTATAAGTTCCTAAAAGGTCTGTTTGAGAACTTCCAAAGATACCAGTAACTAAAGATGTTATTTCTTTTGAACCTTCATAAATTCTTACATTATACATCATACTAGTTAAATCTCCGTCGTCTTCTATAAAGTAAGTATATTTAGCTTCAGTCCATTTTGCAGTTAATGTAATATTACCTGTAACTTGAGAATTAAAGTCGTAAGCTTTTCCATTTAATAGCCAGCCATCAAAAGTATAACCAGCTTTAGTTGGATTTCCAGGTTTTGAAACTTTATTGCCAGATTTTACACTTGCTGTAGACAATACTTTGTCTCCATCTTTAAATGTAACTGTATATGTTTTTTGCTCAGTTTCAGAACTAGA
>CANRDZ010000048.1 GCA_947629465.1 uncultured Bacilli bacterium
AAATTTTATTCAAAAACGAGAATATTTTCCCGTTAATGTTTAATTTTTTTTAAGACATTTTCCTAAATTATTGACAGATGTAATAATATATGAATTTAATTAGTTATTGTTATTAAAATAAAGTATAATATTGGTGGTGATAACATGGAAAATTTAATATCAATAATAAAAGAATTTGAAGGGATATTTGGAGCAATCCTTGGAAGTATTACAACATTTATAATAACAGATATTTTAAAAAAAACAGGAACATTAAAACTCTATTTAATGAAATATGAATGCATCTACTGGTATTATGATAAAATTAAAAAAACAACTTCTCAATTAAAAACAGAAGATTGTGAAATAGATTATTGTGTAATTAATATCATAATTGATCTATACAATAGTTGTGAATTTCCAAGAATAATGCGAGATGTAAGTCTAAAAGTGTATAATGGGAAAAAATTATTAGGTACATTTAAAGTGAATAACGAAGATAGTAGAAGAATGACTGAAGCTAAATATTTTAGAGTTGATAATTTAAACATTGTCAATGTAAATGCAAAAGAAAGTAAAACTTTAAACTTAAGTGTAGATCTGCCTAAAGAAATTGGTCAAATTTTAACAAATGAATTAAAATTAAAGCTCCAATATAAAAATGAAAAAAATAATTATAAATACTTTAAAATTAAAACAAGTAATAAGTAATTTTTTATAAAAACTAATATATTATTTAAAAATTAAAAATTTCTATTATACGTGTTATAATAATAATGGTGAAAATAAAAATGGAAAAATTAAATTCCAAAATTTATAAAGGATTAAATAGTAATCAAGTTGAAAAGCAAATAAAAAAAGGATTAGTTCATAAAGATACTACTATTCCTACCAAAAGTTTTATTTTAATAATTTTGACTAATATATTTACATTATTTAATTTAATTAATCTATTTTTAGCATTTTTAATTTTTTGGGTTGGAGCCTATAAAAATTTACTTTTTTTAGGAGTAGTTATCACTAACACTGTAATTAGCATAATCCAAGAATCAAGAGCTAAAATAGAAGTAGATAAATTAAAATTAACTTCTACTCCTAAAGTTAATGCTATAAGAGATGGAAAAGAGAAAATAATTCCTATAAATAATATAGTATTAAATGATATTTTAAAATTTAAAATTGGAAATCAAGTTGTTGTTGATTCAACTATTTTAGAAGGAACTGTTGAAGTAAACGAAGCATTTATAACTGGGGAATCAATTGCGGTATTAAAAAAGAAAGGTGATCAATTATATTCTGGAAGTTTTATTTTAAGTGGAAATTGTATAGCAAAAGTTATCCACATTGGTAATGATAATTATACTTCAAAAATATCACATGATGCTAAATATATAAAAAAAGTTAATTCTATAATATTAGATTCTTTAAATAAAATAATTAAACTTTTATCTATAATTATTCTTCCTTTAGGTAATTTTTTATTTTTAAACCAATATTTTATATTAAAAAGTCCAATAAATGAAGCAATTGTAAATACTGTCGCGGCTTTAATTGCAATGATTCCAGAAGGATTAGTACTACTAACAAGTTCTGTTTTAGCAGTAAGTGTAGTTAGACTTTCTAAACAAAAAGTATTAGTTAAACAATTATTTTCTATTGAAACTCTTGCAAGAATAGATACAATATGTTTTGATAAGACTGGAACTTTAACTGAAGGTATAATGGAAGTTAAAAAAGTAATACAATTAAATAAAAAATATGATATTAATAAAATAATGAATGATTATTGTAATGCTTTTGAAACTGATAATGAAACAATGAAAGCTTTACAAAATTATTTTAAAGGAAAAAGTAATAATTTAATTAAAGAAATTACACCATTTTCATCTGAAAGAAAATATAGTGAAGTTATTTTTAAAAATGGTGACAAATATAGATTAGGAGCTCCAGAAATATTGCTTAAAAATAAAAAGACACCTGAAGAATATGATGAATACAGAACTCTTGTATTAGTCAAAATAAATAAAAATATAACTCCTATTGGATACATATTATTGTTAGATAAATTAAGAAGTGATGCATTAGAAACAATAAAATATTTTCAAAAACAAAAAGTTGATATTAAAATAATATCTGGTGATAATCCAAAAATGATATTAAAACTTTTGAAAAGATTAAATATTAATTTTACTAATTATGTTGATTGTTCTAAAATAAAAGATGAAGAATTAAAAAGTTTAGCGTTAACAAATACAATATTTGGTAGAGTTAGTCCATTTCAAAAAAAAGAAATTATTAAAACTTTAAAGGATAATAATCATACTGTTGCTTTTGTAGGAGATGGGGTTAATGATGTTTTAGCTTTAAAGGAAGCAGATTGTAGTGTTGCTCTTGCTTGTGGTAGTGAAGCATCTTACAATGTTTCTGATTTAGTTTTACTTGATTCAAAATTTAATTCAATGCCAAAAGTAGTAAAAGAAGGAAGAAGAACAATTCATAATATAGAAAGATCAGCAAGTTTATTTATAGTTAAAACGGGTTATGCAGTTTTATTAACATTTTTATTTATGATTTTACCTTTTCATTATCCATTCATTCCCATTCAAATGACCTTAACCGGAGTTTTAACAATAGGTATTCCCTCATTTATTTTAGCACTTGAACCAAATGAAGACATTATTAAAGGAAATTTTTTAACTAACATTTTAAAAAAATCACTTCCTACTTCTTTAATAATAGTTTTAAATATCATCATAATTGCATTATTACCTTTAAAAACTATAGAAAAATCTACTCTTTCAGTTCTAATAGTAGGTTTTATAGGTTTTGCACACATTTATAGGATTTGTAAACCTTTAAAAAAAGTTCACAAAATTATGCTTATAATATTAATTTCAATTTTTATAACGTGTGTTGTCGGTTTAAAAGAATTATTTTCATTAACATTAATTAATTGGCAAATGCTTATTCTAACTATTATACTATTAGGTATTTGTATTATTGAATTTTATACTATAGATTTTATTCAAAATAAAACTTAATATTAATTTAAAGATGTTAAACATCTTTTTTTTAACCCATAAAATTTTTCTGCATAAAATATTATAGGAAAAATATAACATTAGGAGGTTTTATGGATAATATTAAAAAAGCAAAAAAAATTATTGAAAATTTTCAAAATAATAATCCATTTATAAATAGATGTTGCAATTTTCCATCAAATATACTTACAATACCTGGTGCAACAGGACCAACAGGACCCATAGGCCCCACGGGAGCAACTGGGCCGATGGGAATTTCTCCCAAAATAAGTATAAGTGCAACTGAAACTATGAATCCTGGAGATCCAGCTCAAGTCTTAAATATTGGTGATGACGAAAATATTGTTTTAGAATTTATGATTCCTTCTGGAAAAATTGGACCTAAAGGTGAACAAGGAGAAACACCTACGATTACCATTGGAGATGTTTTAACAGGTAATCCTGGAACAATGGCAAGTATAGTTGATTCTGGAGAAGGTTATAATCATATTTTAAATTTTACTATTCCAAGAGGAGAACAAGGTGAAATTGGAGAAACTGGACCGACTGGACCGGCAGGAACTAGTGTTACAATTTTAGGGTCTTACGATAGTTTAGATGAATTAAAACAAAATCATCCTATTGGAACTCCAGGTGATGGTTATTTAGTTTTAGATAATTTATATGTATGGAGTGATAATAATGATGAATGGGTTGACGTTGGAGTAATAAGAGGTCCTAAAGGAGAGCAAGGAATTCAAGGACCTAAAGGTGAAACAGGTGAAAGAGGCTTACAAGGGCCAGAAGGAATTCAAGGTCCACCTGGGCCTAAAGGAGAGCAAGGAGAAATTGGCATTCCCGGAGCAATTGGAGCGACTGGAGCGACTGGGCCTACTGGACCGACTGGACCGACAGGATATGGTATAACAGAAATTGAAACAGCCTATATAGTAAAATTTAATAATAACGATCCTTTTGGATTTGAAGTCCCAATAAATGCTAGAATTCCTTTAGATAGAATTGAAGTTGATAATACAAATATTGCTCAATTAACCAACCAAAGCACTTTAAAATTTAGTAAAGCTGGAACATATAAAGTAGATTTTATGGTTTCAATAAAAATTAATCCTACTTCTAACTTTAATCCAAACACTAATGTTGTATCAGTGGGATTTAAAAAAGTAAACTCACCTATTGTATATGCTGGTGGAAGTGCATGGTATTTTAATGATCCAACTATTAGAATAGTTAGTCAAGGATTATTTGTAGTAGGTGATCCTTTAAATGAAGAATTAGAATTAGTTAATTTATCTAATCAAAGTATTATTTTAAATACTCCTCTTTTAGATAATATTAATTCTGAATCTTACTACTCTAATCCAGTAGTTACAATAGTTATACAATATTTAGGATAATTATTTAATAATTGAAAAGCTTAAAATTACATTTAAAAAAAATTATGTTATAATTTTAATTAGGTGAAAAAGATGAATAAAAATAAACTAATAAATGTTTTAAAAAAAGGTAACCTAGCTATTATACCGACTGATACAACTTATGGTATTATTTGTGATGCCTCAAATGATGATGCGGTAAGAAAAGTATTTTTAACCAAAAAAAGAGATTTTACAAAACCTCTTATTATACTTGCTAGTGATATGGATATGGTTAAAAAATATACTAAAAAAATATCTGATTTAGAAGAGGAAATAATAAATAAATTTTGGCCTGGTCCTTTAACAATTTTACTTCATAAAAATAGTTTAATAAGTGATTTAGTAACATCTTCATCACCTCTAGTAGGAATTCGCATTCCAAAAAATAAAACTTTACAAGAAATAATTAAAGGATTAGATGCTCCTATAGTTGCAACAAGCGCTAATATATCAGGAGAAGAAGTAATAACTGATGTTTCAAATATAGATAAAGAACTTATAAAAAATGTTAATTTTATATGTTATGGAGATAAAATAAGTTCAATTCCATCAACATTAATTAAAGTAAACAATAATAAAATAGAATTTTTAAGAGAAGGTATTCTAACTGATAATATAAAAGAAACTTTTAAAAATAATATATAAAAAATATCACCACTTAAGTGATATTTTTTATTTAGATAAAATTCGTTTTACAATTAATTCATCCCTACTCAAATTATCTATTTCTTTTAATTCTGTAATTTCAACATCCTTTGTTTTATCTTCTAAATCTTCTTCAACTATTTGATATTTTGTTAACGTTTTATTATGTTCTTCTTCTATTTTAGCAATGTCATCTTTTAAACTTTTACCAAAATGAATTCTCATTATTTTTTTATCTAATATTTCATCATTAGCTTTATTAGCCATAGCTTTAGCTTCAGAAAAAGTATTAAATAAAGTTGGAACAAAAACAGAATTAGTACATTCATTAGTAAATAAATTATATTCTGGATAATTTATTTTAAATAATTGATAAGCTTCCATAGATTCTCTATATAAAAATACTACTTCATATTTAATAGATCTACTACCATCATTAAAATATTTTATTCTCTCTCCAACTACATAACATTTAACAACTATGTTAGCAACTACTTCATAATCTCTTTCTAATTCATTTAAACCATAATTCCAACCTGTTTGTTCGAAAATCTCCATGATTGCATATTTAACTGGATAATTTAAAGGTTTCATTTTTTCCATTTTTAACACTCCCCTAACTTTAAATTTAAATAATATTAATTTTACTATTTATCAATTTTTTTATAATAAATTTTCTTTTTCTACCTCTAACATCACTAAATAATTCTAATTCTAACATTTCCCATATTGGAACCCATCCTCCAATAAGTAAAATTTCTTTCCATATATTATCTTCTTTAAATAAAGTTGAAAGAGATAAAAAAATTATTCCTAATAAAAATAACATAATTTGAAATAAATTATTAAAATAATGATCATTAACAGTATTCAAATACTCTTTATTTAAAGTCTGAATTAACATATCTTTAATATTTAAATCATTTTTAAAATCAACTTTAATATTTAATACTAAATCATCTTTTTTAGAAATATTTTTTCCTTTTTTAATCAAATATTCTAAAAAATCTGCAGATACATCATTATCATTATATTTTTCTAAAAAATCTTCTTTATTTAACAAATTAATATTAATTGTTTTTAACATTTTTATTCTTCTTTCTTTTTATAACTTTTAATTTTGGAAATGATTTAATTAAACGATTATACAATTTTTTATTTTGTTTAATTAATTCTTTTTTTACTAATTCCGTTACATTTTCTGTATTATCAACCCTTATATTATTAAATGATTTAGAAAAATGTAAAATTATAACCAATGATATTATATTATCAGATAGATAAATTAAAAATAAAATAACACTTATAGTTATTAAAAGATAATTTGGTAACATATTTATAAGATTATTTATAAAAGGATTAATAGCAAACATAACTATTACAGAACCAAAACCAAATAAAATTGTATTTTCTAAACATACTCGACCATTAATATTAAATTTTTTATGAGAATAATCCCACCATCTCGTTTTAAAAACTTTTTCTAATAGGAAACTACCTATATATTCAACTAATGTACATATTAACATAGACATTATAAATAATAAGATTATATTATTTTCAAATCTTTTTAATAATAAAGTAAGAAGTAAAACTGATTTACCATATATTGGACAATATGGGCCTATTAAAAAACCACGATTAACAAATTTACCTTCTAATATATATAAATCTATTACTTCAACTATCCATCCTAAAAAGGAATACATCATATAAAATAAAAATAATCTAAATACTATCATAATTCTACCCATAAAAATTATATCAAAAAAGCTATAATTTGCCAATAAAGATATATTATTTTAAAATTAATTAAAATAATTTTATAGAATAAAAAATTTAAATTGACAAATAAAAAGACAAATTATCTTTAAATTAATTGTCCTTTTAATAATTAATTAATTTGGTAAAATTAATGTTTGACCAATCGATAAATTATTGCTTGTTAAATTATTTAATCTTTTTATTTCATCTACTGTTGTATTATAAGTTTTAGATATACTATAAAGTGAATCTCCTTTTTTTACAGTATATGTTAATTTGGAGTTATCATTAGCTAATGATGGTATTTTTAACACTTGTCCTATTGATAAATTATTACTGCTTAAATTATTTAAAGATTTAATGCTATCAACTGATACACCAAATTTATTAGCTATTCCGTATAAAGTATCACCCTTAACTACTGTATAAGTACTTGCACTAGCAGAAGGCATACTTACAATTAACTTTTGGCCTATCGATAAATTATTACTTGTTAAATTGTTTAATTTTTTTAGTTCATCAACAGTTAAATTAAACTTATTAGCTATTCCATATAATGTATCGCCACTTTTTACAATATATATTTCGCCTTCTGAAACATCATTTTCTTCAATTGGAATAAATAATAATTGACCTATTGATAATGAATTATCTTTTAAATTATTGACAGCTTTAAGTTCATCAACAGTTATACCAAATTTTCTTGCTATTCCCCATAATGTATCACCACTTTGGACTCTATAATATCCTTCCATACTTTCAGGTTTATAAGGAATACCAATATATTCTGCAATTGCCTTTACTACAGCTTCAGCCATTTCTTCCCAATTATTTTTAATTTGACTTACATCATCACCATTAGAGTCAAGAAAACCATATTCTACAATAATTGATTCATTATTTGGCGTATCTCTTAAAATATAATAATAGTCTTTGGCTGGATTACTAGGAAGTCGTCTTTGATAGTATTTTCTAACATTTTGACCAGTTTTTTCAATTTCAGATGCTATTTTTCTTGATAAAGCATCGCTATTACGAAGTGAGTAAATAATTTCAGCGCCATCACCACCTCCGGAAAGATTTTATGTGGTTAGGCATTCATTTTTCCTTGATTTTACTGCATTTAATTTTTCTAAAAAATA
>CANRDZ010000049.1 GCA_947629465.1 uncultured Bacilli bacterium
GAGGTTTCAGTCGTACCTACAGACGATGAGTTTTATTCTATTGTGCATATAACAGACAGTGAATCAATATATGAAGCTTCAAGAAACATTGCACATAATATAAAAAATGAACTATATTTTCTTTCTGAAGATTCAGCAAAGTCCTCTTTAGATAAAGTTTATTTTAGAGATTTTTCAAAAAATGTTGTATATACTCTTGATGGAAGAGAATTTGTAAATAAGTTTAAAAGTCTTATTTACAAAAATAAACTAACTAATGATGAAAAAAATGAAGTATTAGAGTATATTTTAAGTAAACCATTCGAAAAGTATAAAGATTATAATGCAAATAAAATATTTTATTGATATTTCTATAAATAAATTTAATATAACCCAAACAAACTATTCTAATTATTTGTTTGGGTTATATTATGTTGTTTTTTTAATTTTATATAGTGTTAAGTAAGTAACCAATTTAACATGTTTATTTTATTTGTTCATCAAAATCAGCAACTAAATCATAATATGATAAAACTTATTCTTTATATTATTGTCTTAGAAATTCTTCATAATCTATATTTTCAAAATTTATTAATATAACTTGATTTTCTGATATACTTTCATTTATTAGTTTTATGATTTTGAAGCATTTTAGCTAACTATTAATTCAATACTAAATTTTTAAAAATTTAAATATTTCTTCATTATTTATTTACTCTTTAGTAATTCTATTTTTATATTTATCAATAATCGCATCTACAATTCTTTTACTCGCATGTCCATCTCCATAAGGATTAGAAGCTTTGCTCATTTTTTCATATTCGTTCATATCAGTGAGTAATTTTTTGGCTTCTTTATAAATATTGTCTTCGTTAGTACCTACTAGTTTTAAAGTCCCAGCATCAAGTCCTTCAGGTCTCTCTGTGGTATCCCTTAATACTAATACTGGTTTACCTAAACTCGGTGCTTCTTCTTGAACACCACCACTATCTGACATAATCATATAACATTTATTTATAAAATTATGAAAATCAAAAACTTCTAACGGCTCAATTATTCTTACTCTATCACAACCATCAAATATTTCATGGGCAACATCTCTAACAATAGGGTTTAAATGTATTGGATATAATACTTTAACATTCTTAAATTCATCTACAATCTTTCTAATTGCTTTAAAAATATGTCTCATAGGTTCTCCCAAATTTTCTCTTCTATGAGCTGTAACTAATATTAATTTTTGATTATCTTTAATCCAATCTAATTCAAGATGAGAATAATCATCTTTAATAGTTGTTGCCATAGCATCTATAGCGGTATTACCTGTAACATATATTTTACTTTCATCAATATTTTCATTTAATAAATTTTGCTTACTTAACTTAGTAGGAGCAAAATACATATCAGTCATACAGTCAACCATTTGTCTATTCATTTCTTCTGGATAAGGACTATATTTATCATTAGTTCTTAAACCAGCTTCGACATGACCAATAGCAGTTTGATTATAAAAAGCAGCTAATGCACCAGCAAAAGTTGTTGTAGTATCACCATGTACTAAAACTATGTCAGGTTTTACTTTTTTAATCACTTCCTCTATTCCATTTAGTACACGAGAAGTAATGTCTGATAGTGTTTGGCCTTGTTTCATAATATCTAAATCAAAATCTGGTTTAATTTCAAATGTTTCCAATACCTGGTCTAACATTTCACGATGTTGAGCTGTTACACATACAATGCTTTCTATTTCTTTTCTTTTTTCTAATTCTTTGACAAGAGGAGCCATTTTTATAGCTTCTGGTCTTGTTCCAAAAATACTCATTACTTTAATCATTTTCCACCTCATTCAAAATAAATAATTTACTATTATTTTTAACAATTACTAATCTTATAATAAATAAAATAGTTTCTGTTATACTACAACAAATAGCAAGTGATTTTAGATCAAAAATATGTAACAATCCAATAATAACTAATCCAATTATTTGAAAAACAGATGCAAAAACTGTTGAAAATGATGTTTCTTTTACTTTGTTAATTGCACCTAAAACTGGCCATCCATATAGCATTGAATAGAAACTGAAAACAAATGCTGGTAATAAATATATTAAAATATATCCAGCTGACATATATTTCTTTCCACCAATTATTCCCAATATCAATTTATTTTGAAATACAACTAAATAAATACCTATTACCATAGGAAAAATCATAAAAATTGCTATTTTATTTATTAATCTAATATCTTTTTTACGTAGCATATATGGATATAAACTATTTGTTAGTGGATTATATAATGCTTTAGCTGCTGATAATAGTTGCATACATATGCCCCAAAATGCAATATTTTCTGCCGAAACATAAAGACCTGCAACAATTGTAGTTAATGCTCCAAAAATAGTTGTTGCAAAATTTGAAATAAAATAAATTGATGATTCTTTAAGTTCGTTTAAACATTTTTTTATATTTTCAAAATTTATTTTTATTTTCACTCTTTTTAGTAATAGTATAGATATGATTGCAGCCACAAGGTTTCCTATCAATTCTAATAATGGAATAAATAAAATGTCATTGTCATTTTTAACAAAAATAAATGTAAAAATTAAACAAATTGTTTTTGAAACAAGATATGGGATTGCAACATAATGCATTTTTTCTATTCCTCGATAAAGAAAATCCAAAATAAAAATTGATAATAAAGTTGCTAACAAATAAATAAATGCAAATAACATATTACCTTTCATTATGGGAATAAATAAACATGCTAACATGTATATAATTGAAGCACCTAACCCCAATATTATTTTTTCTATAATTGTATTACCTACTATTGAACCAATTTCTTTATTATTATTTCTAGCTTTAACTATATCCTTTGTTGCTGATAGTAAAAAACCAAAGTCTATGAATAATTGTACATAAACAATTAAAGATTTAATATATGTAACAGAACCATATGTGCTAGTAGAAAGAACACGAGTTAAATATGGCAAAGTCGCTAATGGAAATAATAGTTTAACGATGTTCATTACATATAAAGAAAAAGTATTTTTAGCTAAAACAGTTTTTTCATTTTTCATTATATTCCCTCGCAATAAAATCATTCAATAATTCCCAAGTTAATTGAGATTTTTTAATTTCTTCAGCAGGTATAATTATTTTCTTTGTTTTCTTTTCATCAATTAATTCAGAAATAGCTTTATCTGAAGAATTATATAAATTCACACATCTATCACTACACCCTATTTGTTCATAAAACCTTTTTGTCTTATCATAATGACAAGCTGCTACAATTACACTTTTATTTAATAAAGCACTTACTACGCCAACATGTAATTTACTTGTCAAGACAATACTACTTTCATTTAAAAGTGAAGATAGTTCATAAGGATCCTTATATATAAAGTGATAAAAATCAAAGTTTGCTTTTTCTTTAAATTTTGAAATATTTTCTAACTCACTTTCTAATATTGAGTCAGAAGTAACTACATAATAATATTCATCATTATTTATATTAAATATATTAATAGCTGCTGCAAATTTATTTAAAGCAACTATATCATGATTAAAATGAATTATGAAAATTTTTTTACCATTAGCATTTTTTAATATTTCAGATATTTGTTTTGATCTATTTTTTAGCATTTGAACTTTATACGTTAATATTAAATCTCCCGTTTCAAAGATCTGATTATTTGACGAAATTTTTTTCAAACATTGATAAGATGTATTATCTCTAGTAGTTACTAATTTAGATGAGTCACATATTTTTTTTACTCCTTTTCTCATCAAAAAATTATTTAAAGGTCCTGCACCAATTCCCAAAACAATCATATTCTTTTTATGTCTAGATGCCCACATACCTAATGGCATAAATCTTAAAAATTGTATTACATTATCTCTAAATCTAGCATTTTGTCCTTCGCCAAAATATCCACCTGGAATATAAACGATTAAGTTAGATTGTTTTTTATTGAATGGTTTATTATCTTTATAGTTATTTAAGTAATTCTTAAAAAAGTTAGATGGTTGATAAAATAAGACATTACAATTTAAATTCTTGAAATAAGAATAAATCATATCTCCATAAATAAAATCACCATAATTACTAGAATTACAATTTGTTGCACCATGTAACATAATATTATTATTCATATGATTTTCCTCCTTTTAACGAAAACTTTGTTTTATTTAATAATAAATATATTAAATATATTAAAACTAATGGTCTAAAAATATCAAAGAATTCAGCTCTTACTAAAATAATTAATTGAGAAAATAAACAAAAATATATTGCCATATTTCCATTAATGTTTTCTTTATTCTCAATATTAAAAATTTTACCCAATATAATACCAAATACAAAAGCTGAAATAAAACCTCCTATAATTCCAAAATTCCAATATAGGTCACCTATTAAATTTGATCCAACTGGCATATTTAAATATGTATTAATAATATTAGTTGATGATGCGCCATAAAAGAAGTCACCTATTAACCAACCTATTGGCAAAAATGAAGGTATTGTTCTAACAAAGGTCATACCATATTGAAATGGAAAAACACTCGGCACAGTTTTTATGATTGAAGTTATTGATAATTGTGTTAATCCTGTTTCAGAAAGAACCTCTCCTAAAATATCATTTATAAAATTAAAATTAAACAAATTTTCCATGAATATTGGAATAATATTAGATAATTCGAACCTGTTATCTCTAATTATAACTAATATATTTAATAAGAGGATGCCAAAAACAGCAATAATAAATATTTTGAAAATGTTTATATGTCTTTTTTTTCCTTTTTCATCTTTACTTGAAAAAATATATCCTAAAAATAATGATACTAAAGAAAATAGTTTAATTTTTCGACTACCAGTCAACATCATAATAAATATAAAATAAATAGCAGTTATTAAAAATATATATTTTTTTTGACTTTTATTTAACTTTCCACAAAATAATAACAAAAAAATTCCTGGTAAAAATAAATTAGCTAAATCATCCAACAACCCACTTTGAACAGCATATTTATACCCTAAATATGAATTATAACTATTTACAACACTAATAATATGAAAATCGTTTACCAACATACAAATTCCACCAATTAATACTAGTGAAAGTCCCAAATAAAACATTTCATTCAATTTATTGTTATTAATATTAGAAGAAATATTAGATACTTTCTTGTTTTTTTTAGTTATAAAATATCCAATACTGAAACAGTTTAATGCAATAAGTGAAAAAAAATATGATTTACATAAATCAGTTTTAGAAAAATAAGTTATTGGATTCCATTCTAATGAATATTTTAATTTCATAACTTCTCTAAAAACTAGTCCAAATAGGAAAAAGTAAGATAAAATAATATACCATATTCCAAATTCATAAAAATTATATTTTCTTACTTTGAAATTAATAATATGCAAAATTAAAGATACTACGATCCATGGAAAGATTATTTTTTCTGGTGAATTAACAGATAAATCTATATTATTAAATTGTAGAAAAAAAAATAATAAAAAAAATGTAAAAACTATATTTATAAATGATAAAACTAATCTCTTTTGGTCAACCATTATTTTATTATTCATTTTTATCCCTCCTACACTTTTTATAATATAAGTTATATAATTTCTCTGATTGGCTTTTTATATCATATTTTCCATTTTTCATTTTTTTATAATTAGCTAATCGATCATATTTTTCTTTTTTTAATAATTTTTTTATATAATTTACCCAGTTATTACAGTCCTCCTCTAATGGTAAATATTTAATATTATTAGTAACTTTTATTTCATCAGTTACTGTATTAGAAACTAAACAGTTTAACCCAGAAGCTTGTACTTCTGCTAAAACTACAGGAAGACCCTCATATAAAGATGGTAAAATAAATACATCTAATCCTGATAATAATTTATTTACATCACTTCTAATACCAAGAAATAATGTATTACTATCAACACCTAGTTTTTTAGCTTCTTTTTTTAATAATTTTTCATCTTCTCCACTTCCAACTAAAACTAATTTAGCATTAACTTTTTCTTCCAATAATTTTTTTATGATTTTTAATGAATATAGCTGATTTTTTTGTTTTGATAATCTAGCAACATTGCCTATTAAAATTTCATCAGTACAGTTTATTTCCTCTCTAAATTTTTTTCTATATTTTTCATTAAATTTAAACTTGTCTAAATCTATTGCATTATTAATAATTTTAACTTTTCCAGAGTTATAAAATTTATTTCCATATAGCCATCTAGCAGCATCTAAACCACAAGCAAAAAAATCTGTAGCATATATTTTTATTATATACGTAATTATTTTTCTAATTGTTTTTTCAAAAATCGTTTCTTTAACAAAAGCCATATGACTATGTATAATTCTATTTGGAACTTTATGCATTTTACCTAAAAAAATCCCTATAAATGATTTATATCCATGACAATGGATTATATCGTAGTTGCCCTCTCTTACAATTTTAGAAAGTTGTTTTATTTGTTGAAAAGGATGTTTTTTAAATAAAGAAACATGATATACATTACTGTTCATTTTCTTAACATCATTTTCAAGAAACCCAATTTTATCTCCAGGAACGATAAAATCAAACGCAATTTCAGTGTGATTCATATTAATATAATAATTATATAAAAAACTTTCTACGCCACCATTATCCATAGTCGTAAATAAATGTAATACTTTTATCATGTCCTCATTCCTTTATAAATTTATTAATTCTTTTTATTATTTCTTCTCTCGTAATATTTTGTTCTTTAATAACTTTATCTATAAAATTATTACAATCATTAATATATTTATTTCTATCAAGGTGTATGTAATAATTATAGATATCATTCAATTTTGATTTATCATATAAATCCACAGCTATTCCAAGATTGTATTTTTTAGTCAATTCTTCCATATATGTATTTTTTGAAACAAGTATCGGTTTATATAAAACTGCTGAATAATATAGTTTATTGGATAGGGCATACTCTAATAATTTTGAATTGTTACCATACATATTCATTATTCCATCTGTACTATTATAATATTTTAATGTATCTTTTGAATTAAAAGTGCCAACGCAAGAAACATTGTTAATACTATTTTTTTCACAATACTCTTTTAATTCATCAGAATTAGTTCCTATAAAATTCAAATGAAATCTATCATCATTAGCGAAATAATTAATAATTTTTTTATTTTGTTCCATAAATCTTATTAAACCAATAAAACTTAATTCTATTTTTTCATTAGGATTATTATATTGTTTATATTCTTTATAATCGTCATATGAAAAATTGTGATGAATAAAATATTCATTCTCAGGCAAAAAATTTAAAAATCCTTTTGAGGAAATAATATTAATTAGTGAATTATTAGCTAATTTTTTTTCAATTGATTGAAAAAAAGAATACTTTTCATAACTATAATCTCTTACATCAAAAATATACCTTCCCTTATATCTATTAACAAAAAAATTATTAATAAATAAATATACAGTCATATGTAAAGGAATAATCAAATTATATTTATTTTTTTCTATTATTTTTTTTACAAATAATCTAAATTTTAAATATCCAAAGATTTTTTCGATTTTACATTTTGATTTATAATGAAATCTAAAATAATTTGCATCGCTAATAATTTCATTATCATTTTTGTCCCAATAAACAACATCAAATTCAACATTCAATTTTTTTAATATATCTATATAAAATTTAATATATGGAGTTAAGTAAATATTATCAGATAGTATAAAAATTGCTTTCATAATTATTTTTCCTCCAAACCATCTTATTTACTATACCAGTATAACTTTGTATTATTTTTACTACTTTAGTAGATACATTAAGGTCTATATAATCTGGTACAGGGAT
>CANRDZ010000050.1 GCA_947629465.1 uncultured Bacilli bacterium
TTCTTATTTTAGTTATTGGTATTATTAATAATAGTATTAATAATAACCCCCCCCCATACGAACATTATTTTGTTTTTGTTTCTCATAGACTATCTTTCTCTTTCTATCTTAATTAAAGTTTAGTATTTTTTACTTCCTTTGTCAACATAAAAAATTAAGAATTATATTATAGATTCTAATACAATTTCTTTAAATTCATCATTCATTATACTATATAAATACATTTTTATTTCTTTATTATATATTTTGCTTAAATATTTATTATATACTTCTAATTGTTTAATATATTTTGGATTATTAATATTTTTTAATTTATAATCTACTATTTTAATTAAATCTTCTGATATAACAATTAAATCTATAATACCATGATATGTTATATTATTATCATCAAAAATAAATTCATGTTCTTTATAAATAAGATCAGATGGTTTTATATTAAGTTTTTTAATAAAATTATTTAATCTATTTTTATAAATATTATCATTTTTTATATCAAAAAAATTAGTTTGTTCAAATACTTTATGTAATTCTAATCCTAAATTAATATTTTTTATTTCTATATTATTTAATAATGTTGATACTTCACTAGATGCATGTAAAGTATTTTTTATATTATTATTTATAGATATTTCATTATATTTAATTATATTATTAGTTTTTTTACTTAAATAAGAAATATTTTTATTATATAAATAATCTTTAGTTATATTTAATTTATCTATATTTATATCTTTAATATAATTATTTAAATTATAATATATTGAATCTAATATACTTTTAAAAGAATTATATTTAATTCTTATTTCATCATCTACTATATTTTGATGAATATCAACATTATTATTTAAACTAGTAACTATAATTATTTTTTCTTTTGCTCTAGTTAGAGCAACATAAAATAATCTTATTTTTTCTGATATATCATTAATTATATATTTATCTTTATATAAATCTTTTAATATAGTCATACTTACACCATCTTTAAAAAAAGGAGTAATTATACCATATTTAGAATCAAATATATATCTTTTTTTTAAATCATCAGTATTAAATTTTTCATCTAAACCAGCATAATAACATATTGAAAATTCTAAACCTTTAGATTTATGAATATTCATTATTTTAACACCATCAGTTCCAATTGTAGTACTATATTTTATTTCATCTTTACCATTAATCATTTTCTTTAAATAAGTTGAAAATTCATCTATAGTATAGCCCATTTTACTTAAATCTTTGGCAATATTTAATAAATTATCTATTCTAATCATAATATCTTCTATATTAGATAAATTAATAATTTTTTCATAAAAATTAAATTTATCTAATATAGTATTAATTAATTCATAATTATCTAAATAATCTAAATTATTACTAATATCTTTAGCATATTTATAAATAAAATTATCTTTATAAGTTTTATTTTTAATTATTTTAAATATTTCTTGGTCATTTATATTACCTAAAAATGATCTTGCTATACTTAAAAATTCATAAATAAATTCTTTATTAATAATATTATCTCTTACTTTTAGTATAAAACTAACTATATTACTTATAAGCATAATATCTGTTTCATTTGTTAAAATTTTATCTTCATAAATAGTTAAAGGAATACTTAAATATTCAAATATTTTTTTATATAAATTAAAACTTTTTCCTCTATCCATAATAATACAAAAATCACTATAAGTAATTTTTCTTAAAGTTTTTGTTTCTTTATCAATTATTTGATAATTATTATTTATTTTATTTAATATATCATTTCCTATTATAAAAGCTTCAATTTCTTTATTTTGATATTCATTAGAATTATTTTGATAATTTAATATTTCTAAATTATAATTTTCATTTGTTTTTTGTTTTTCATACATTATATTACCAAAATTCATTTTATGATCAACACGATAATTTGCATTACCATAATTATCATCCATAATACATGAAAATATTTCATTAATTGCATTTATTACTTCATTTCTAGATCTAAAATTATCAAGTAAATCTATTTTAATTCCATTATTTAAATTACTATATTGATTATATTTATTTCTAAATATTTCGGGATTAGCATTTCTAAAACCATATATAGATTGTTTTATATCTCCAACCATATAAACATTATTATTACTAATTAAATTAATAAATTCTTCTTGTAAATCATTTGTATCTTGATATTCATCTACTAATATTTCATTATAATAATTTTTAATTTCTAATCTTACTTCTTCATTATTTTTTAATAAATTTATAGCCATAATTTCTATATCATTAAATTCAAATAATTCATATTCATTTTTATAAGAATTTAATTTACAATAATATCTTTTAATAATTTCAATTATTATTTTAAGATAATCTTTAGTAAGATTAAATATTTCTTTTATTTCATTAATACTATCAAATCTTAAATAATCTTTAATTTTTTTAATATTGTCATCAATATTCTTTTTATATTCTTTTATTTCTTCACTACCTTTAGGTCTATTAGGAATATTAACATTAATATTTTGTTTTACTTCATCATAATCTTTAGATTTTATTAATTTTTCTAAAGATTTTAATAATATTTCATAATATTCATAATAAGATGTAGAAGATATATTTATTAAATTATTTTCAATAATTAAGATATTTTTTTTAATTAAATTATTATATTCTTCAATATATTTATTAATTTGTTCATCATTTAAATAATTATCTATATAATTATTTAAAAATTCATTTTTATTACTTATTAAATCTATTTTTTTAATTATATCTAATATAGAAGCTTTAATTTCTGTATCATTTTTAACTGTTAAATCTTTAAGTAATTTTTGAAATAAAGGGTTTTCTTCATTATATAATTCATTAAATATTTCATCCATATAATCTTTTTTTATTATATTTATTACACTATCTGAAATAATACTTACATTAGAAGAAATATTAAGTAAATAATGATATTTTTTAACTAATGATAAAGTATATGAATCAAATGTTGTTATATAAGCATTTTCTAAATAATCCAAGTTATCTTTTAAATCATTATTTTCAGATATTTTTTTTCTAATTCTTTCTTTCATTTCTAATGCTGCTAAATTAGTAAAAGTCAAAATTAAAAGTTCATTTATTTTAATACCTTTTTTTAATTTTGTAATAACTCTTTCACTTAAAACAGATGTTTTACCTGAGCCTGCTCCAGCTGATACAATAATATTTTGACCTTCTTCATTAATTGCCTTTAATTGTTCTTTAGTCCAACTACTCATCTTGGCCTCCTATATCTTCTAAAATAATTTCATCTGTATTTTTTTTATAACAAATATCTTTAAAATGGCAAAATTCACATCCTATTTCTTTATCATAGCCTATTTTTTTAGGATTAATGTTAAACTCTCCCTTTAAGATGTTTTTAATATCATTATCAATTATTTTTTCTGTTGTATTAATAATATTTTCTATTTGATCGTTAGATAATACTTTAGCAGTTTTATAAAATGTTCCATCATTTTTAACTTTAAGTCCTTTTATTATATTACTATTTTCATAATTTTTATCAAATAATACTAATGATGAAATATTATCTATTGAATATCCAACTAGCTTTAAATTATCTTTTTTTATTTCTTCAATTTTATTATTATTTCTTAAAAGATTATTATTTAAAATAAATTGTAGATAAAAACCAACTATTTCAGGATTTACAAATAAATTTGATTTTTTTACTAAATATAAATATATAGGAAGTTGCATATTAAAACCATATGGAAGATATTTTAAATCAGCAGATACATTTCCTGTTTTATAATCAATTATAGATATGTATGTTTTATCATCAATAGTTTTATATAATATTTTATCTATAAATCCTTTAAAATTAATTTCCATATCATCTTGATTTTTATTTATATTAATTAATTTTTCAAAATAATTTTGATCTAAACTAATATCTTCATTTTGTTTTATTATAATATCTCTTGCAAATATAATATCTTCTTTAATCTTATTAATAAAAAATTTTTCTTTATTATCTAATATTCTTTCACTTTTATTTATATAATTATTTATTTCTGTATCAATATCTAAATTATTTATTAAACATTTTTCTAATACATCATGAAATAAAGATCCTAAATATCCTTCAAAAGTATCTTCATATTTATCAATATTTAATATATTAGCTAAATAATATCTAAAAGAACATTTATGATAATTATTTAAACTACTATAAGATAAATTTAATTTATAATTTAAATATTCTTTTAAGTCTTTTATATCTATTCCTTTAAATTTATTATTATAAGAATTATATTTTATATTACCTAAAGTATTAATATAAATATCTAAATTATCATTTATACCATATGTTTCAAAATTATATAAAGATTTAGCATAATTTATTTTATCATTTATAATTGAATTACTATTTAAAATATCATTTTTATATTCTTCTTCTTTTAAATTTAACTCTTTAATTAAAGTTGATGGATAATATTCATTTTTTTCACTATTTAATTTATAACTTATCCATAAATTTTTAATATTTTTAATTTTATTTTTAGTAAATTCCTTAAATAAAATATTTTTTTCAACAGTGGTTTTTAAATTAACTTCTTTTTTTATTAAATCATCAATATATTCTTCATCTTTTATTATTTTAGGAATACTACTTGTATTAAAATTTAACATAAATACATAAGAATCATCACTTATATAATCTTCAATTGTTAAATTATCAACATAGTTTTCTAATTCATTTTTAGTAATATTAGTATTTTTAAATTCATAAATTAATAATTGTTTTAAATTATTATATTCTTTAACAAAAGTATATTTATTACATATCGTTATTATTTTATTAACTATATCTTCATTCATATCTTTAATTTTTTCATAAGCATTATTAAGACCATTTTTTAAATTATCTAAAAATATTTTAGCTATATATGTACTATATAAACTTGTTTTTTCTAATTTTTTAATTGGTAAATTATAAAATTTAGCATATCTTGAAAGTTTTATATAATAATCTTCATCTATATTTAATAATTTTATTTTATTTATATTTATTCCTTTATTTATTAAATTACATATTTCTTTTAAAGTAGCATTAATTTCATCATCAATAGTTTTAAAAACATATACTTTATTATGTAAATAATTATTATCATGTGTTATATATTTTGCTTTTAATTCATTAAAAATTTCTATTTCATTATTATCTAAATAAGGATAACCAACTATTATTATTTGATAATCTTTAATATAGTTTTTAAATTCTAAATTATATTTTTTTAAATTATTTTCTTCTAATTCATCTTTTATTTTTTTTAAAAATTGTAATTTTTTACTTTGATAATTTTGATTATTTATGTAAAGTAAATTATTTAAATACATTGATGCTACTTCAACTTTAAAATGATATTTTTTAATTAAATAATAAAGAGCATTTTCTTCAAATTTAAATAAATATTCATTTATAAATTCATTTTTAGTAAAAAATTTTACATCTAAAAGTAAATGACTTTTAGTCATTTCTTTTAAGAAATAGTTTTTATAACTATCTGAGCAAATAATTATAGTTTTATCTTTTAATATTTTGTTTAAATTCATAGAACCTCATATATTTTTAACTTTATCAATTATTTTTAACATTTCATCAATATTTTGACACTGACATATTTCTTGTTTTAAAACTTTAGTATTAGGAATTCCTTTTAAATAATACATTAAAATTGTACGCATTTCTAAAAGACCAATATAATCCCCTTTAGCTTCAATATTTTTTAGGGTATGTTCTTTCATCATTTTTATTTTTTCATCGATAGATATTGGTTTAGGAGTAAGATTATTTTCTAAATAATTAACACATTCTTTAATAAGCCATGGATTACCTAATGTAGCTCTTGCAATCATTACAGCATCACAACCAGTTTCTCCAATCATTCTTTTAGCATCATAACATGATTTAATATCGCCATTACCAATTACGGGAATTTTGACACTTTCTTTAACTTTTTTTATAATATCCCAATTAGCATTACCACTATAACCTTGTTGTCTAGTTCTTGCATGAATAAATATTGCCTTTGCTCCTGCTTCTTCACAAATTTTGGCTATGGTGGTAGCGTTTATATGTTTATCATCCCAACCACTTCTTATTTTTACTGTAACTGGTATACTAACATTATTCACTACTGATGAAACAATTTCTTTAACTAATGATGGATTTTTAAGTAAACTACTACCAGCTTTACTTTTAATAGCAACTTTAGGAACTGGACATCCCATATTGATATCAATAATATCAGGGTGGACAGTATCTTCTACTATTTTAGCAGCTGCTCCCATCGTTTCAGGATCACTTCCAAAAATTTGAATAGCAATTGGTCTTTCTTCTTCATTAAATTTTAATAATTCAAAAGTTTTTTTTGAATCATAAATTAAAGCTTTATCAGAAACCATTTCTGATACAACTAATCCTGCTCCCATTTTTTTACAAATTAAACGATAAACATTTGATGTTACTCCAGCCATCGGCGCAAGTACTACTTGATTATTTATCTCAACATTACCTATTTTCCACATAAATATCACCTAGTAATCTGTTTCTTATATTTATTATACTATTTATAAATCTCTTTAACAAGCAATCAAAAAAAGAAGAGAAATAAATTCTCTTCCGGGTTTAAGTCTATGAGGTTTTAACGAGTTTTCCTTCTCGGGTTAAGCCTTAACTATAAATGGTTCAGATGATGTTCCTATACCAGATTGAGCTTTCTCACTAGCTTTAAGATAAAATACTGGCCGGTTATAAATTGAATCTGCACCCAGACCGGCATCGAAAGGAGAGGTTTGAATGGTCCAAGCCTTATAACTGCTAACTTTTTCACAAAAATAAGCGCAAGTTACTCCATCGGAGCATTCTCCGTAGCCCATCCTTACACAGTCCCCCCTCTCTCTAGTCATTGTCCATTCGCCACCGCCAAACCACACATTATAATAATCAGTACCAATGTATAGCCAGCTATTTTCACAATAGGATCCACGGGTTTTACAAGAAGCAAACATGCCTGATTTATAATCTATACTATATGCAAAATAAAAATCATGAAGATACATTAATCCTATTTTAGCACTTACTCTTTGGGATGGATCCCATATTGATTCTTTATAACTTAAACCATCATAACTAAACCCTTGAAATACTTTTCTCTTCCCGGTCTCAATTTCATACATTTCATTTGCGGGATAATCTACAGGAGAACTAGTGTCACTATCAATCAATGACTCTAAAGTTAAATCACCATACCACCAATTATGATCAGCTATCTTACTGCTCCAAGAAGTTGGTATTTTATTTAAATAATAATTGCCATTTAATTCTTTAAATATATTTGAATTTGGCCAATCGCAACTTCCGTCTTCACAGCTTTCATCAGCATATTCATTCCAAATTATTTTTTCTGATTCTACTCCTCCTATTGGTTTATTTTTAATGAGTTTTAATTCACCTTCTTCAGTTAACCCTATTATTCTGTACATATATTCACTGTCTTCTGTACAATCTGATTCGGCATTATTATATCCAAAACATATGTAGTTATCGACATCTTCTTCTGTTCCAACAAACCGATACATATCACCTAGTATTACATCACTTAATCCATTAGGATTCATACTTTGAACATATTTTCCTATTTCTATTCCAGCAGTATCTGTTCTAACTTTTGCACTACTTTCTGTATATCTTCCTGATACATCTGTTACTCTTCCTGTTATAGTGTATTCTGTATCTTCTTCTAATCCACTATCGATTGTACATGTTCCATCATCACTTGC
>CANRDZ010000051.1 GCA_947629465.1 uncultured Bacilli bacterium
GACGTATCATTCTAGATATAATCCGGTATTAGCAATCATTTCTAACTGTTATCCCAGACTCGAAGGTAGATTACCCACGTGTTACTCACCCTTGCGCCACTAGACGGGAATCCAAATCCAATCTTGTGCAAGCACTCAATCTTCAATGGGCCGTCTCGTTCGACTTGCATGTCTTAGGCATGCCGCCAGCGTTCATCCTGAGCCAGGATCAAACTCTCAATAAATTTATTTTATTAAGTTTGTTCAATTTTTCCTAGCTACTCAAAATTGACGTTTTGCTTAGTTTTCAAAGATCATTTGCTGTTTCTCACAGCGCACAAATAATATAACAAATTTTTTTTATTATGTCAATACTTTTTTTATTATTTTTCTTGACATTATTATTTGTACATTATTTTACACAACTTTGTCAGCTGCTCATTTAATATATCAAATGATTTCAGCTTTTGTCAACACCTTTTTTTAATTTATTTTCTAAGGCTTTTTGACATTTTTTGCAAGTTGCCAGTTTAATATAACAAATGATTTTTTAGTTGTCAACACTTTTTGTAAAAATTTTTCAACTTTTTTCTTTTGTTATATTTTATCACTTGTTTTTGCTTTATTTAATAAGGTTTTTTCACAAGCGATGCATCTAATATAACAAAGTCATAATGTAAAGTCAACACCTTTTTTAACTTTTTTTCTAACTTTTTTTAGATACTAGATTTTTTGACTTATTTCCTTATTTGATAAGGCTTTTTTACAAGCAACGCATTTAATATAACAAACAAAAAATGTAAAGTCAACCAATTTTGCTATTTTTTTTATTTTTTAATTAGAAAATACATTTTTGAGTATTAATTGATGTGACTTTTATTGTTTCTTTATATTATATGCTTTAAAAAATAAAAAAATACAAGAGTTTATTTTTCTGTTAAATTCTTGTATTTTTCATAATAATTTTCTACTGTTCCTGGTTCAAATGATAGTTCTTTTTTTCTTACTAAGTTTATTAAATTTGTTAATTCACTTTTTAATATACAATCAATTTGATCCGAATATTGCATAAGTTTTTTATGATATTTATATTCCCCACGGTCTAATACCTTAAAACTTCCATCTGGAAATACACGTAAATCTAAGTCATAATCAATATATTTAATTGTATTTTCCTCAATAATAAATGGAGAGGCAATATTACAATAATAATATATTCCATTCTTTTTATATTGACCTATTATGTTGTACCAAGCTTTATTAAAAAAGTATAGTACAGCGGGTTCTTTAGTACGCCAGGTTCTACCATCTGATTCAGTAACTTTAGTTTTTTCATTGCCAAAAATAAGATAATCATCATGAATTTCTAGCAAAACAGCTTCATCCCAGGAACGATGAATATTGCCGTCATGCTTATATCCATGGATTTCATATTTTTTACCTATGACTAAATCCTCTGTTTTCATTTTTACCTCGTCCCGAGATAATTATACTAGCTATCTAATTTTTTTTCAAGTTATTAAGATAGTTGAAAACGTAAATCACTATTTTTTAGCAAAACTGACAATTCCCCAGTATGCTAGTAAGAATAAAGCTCCTAGCATGATGGTTCCTACCCAAGGATTGTCCATATAACTACCAGCAAATGCATTTAGTTTTTCATTCCATTCATCAATCTTCTTAGAGATTTTGGATGCTACAAATAAAAATTCATTTAACCAACTTAACTTATAAAATAATATATACATTTTTATCCCTTCATTTCTTCTTCATTACTATTTATTTTTTTTCTTCTTTTTCTTTTTTGATTTTGTGTCTGTAGTATCGTCACTTTCATCAACAATATCAGCATCAACTAAATTTTCTTCTATGGCTTTATTAATAACATTGATATTTTTTCTAATACTTAAGGTAGAAATAATATCTAATACAGAATATATTACAATTAATGTTCCTACTATTTTGGCAATAAATTGTGCTCCTTCAAAAGGATTAAATAATAACAATAAACCAAATACAGTACTAATAATAGACACAATACAAGTGCTTTTCCATAAAGAGTTGTTTCTAGATTTTAACTCTAAAGCATATTGAAGTTTGTTAGCACTATTAATAATAATACTGATACCAATTACTATAGGTAAAAAACTAGCAATAGCTTCAGGATTAGTAATTACTAAAATACCTAATATAATAGTAACTACACCATAAACTAAATTTAATTCTTCCTTATTTTCATTATTAACACTGCGTATGAATTTAAAGATGCCAACTATACCTAAAGCTACTAATACTCCTCCTATTAAATAGGAAATGGAAATTATAGTAATTTTAGATTGAAAAATTAATAATACTCCTAAAATTAATAAAACAACAGATGTTAGTATAGATGATGCAAAAAACTTTTTAAACAATAAATCCATTGAAAAAACCTCCTATTAAATCATATAACTATTATAACACAGTTTTTAAGATGTATAGTTATAATTTAATTTTTATTCTTCTTTTTCTTTTTGACTTTTGGAGAAGAATGTTTTTGAATCTTATCTTCTTCTGGTTCAGCTTCTAGAGGTATATTATCAACTGAATGCTCAATAAAATTTTTATCCACAATTATTGTGGAAATATTTTTAGTTTTAGTTATTTTTTCATATAAAAATAAATTATCTTTATTAAATATAGAGACTATATAATAAATAAAGTTTATAATCTGTAAGGTACCAAATATAATTTTAAGACTTATAAAGATAATTTCTTGATATTTTATTACTAGTATTTTATCAAGCATATCAATCCAAACAAAAGGAAAAACTATTATATAGGTAAATATAAAATTTCTAAAAAATAATTGATACCATTTTGCTTCTTGATTAATACCGGATACTTTTATTTTAACAATGTTTTTTCCGATAGTTTGTCCTTTAGTAATTAATGGTAGTAATAAATAGTATAAAGTGATAGTTATTAAAAAACTATAATTTTCTAATTTAGTATTATAAAGTAATAATTGAATAACAATGTTAAATAAGATAATAAATAAAATATCAATAAAAAAGGCAAGCAATCTTCTTATGGAAGTAACTTTTTGTCCTTTGGAGTAACTTTTGGCTTCTAATTCAGCTTGGCTGGGTAGAAAAAACATTAGTAAAGGAGCAAAAAGATGTCCTAAAAAGCCACCCGTTGTGTTTATGATTAAATCATCAACATCAAAAATACGGTAAGGCCTTGGATAATAACCATAAAGGGCACTTAGTTGAGTTAATTCAAAAAAAAGACTTAGAAGAAAAGTATAAAAAATTGTTTGATACCACTTCTTTTTAAAGAAATATCTTAAATAAAAACCAAAAGGCATTGTTAGTAAAAAATTAAATAAGACGGTATAGACAGTTGGTTTATTTAAAAATTGCAATAAAGAATTTAAATCATTTATATGAAGTGACGTTGTCAATTTAATATCTTTAATGAAATTAAAAGGAATTAGTTGAGTGGGACTTGTTTTTAAGTTAGCGACAAAGGCTTTGGTTGGTAAAGGTAGAATTACCATAAAATAAGCCGTTATTAGATAAAGTATGAGACTATAAAAAATGACACTTTTAAAAAAAGGAATAGCCCCATACTTTTGATATTGATGAATCAAAAAAGGCGTAGTTAAAATAAAAGCTATTATAGGAAAAACTAAAATAGCTACTTCTATTGAAATTTTATATGATTCCATAAATACCGCTACTCTTTTTCAATTAAAAATTTTAAAAGTAAATCAGGACTTTCTCCATTGACAGCTATATCGTAGATTAAATCAATTATGGGGATAGATACTTCTTTATCTTTTAATAGTTTGTAGATTGATTCTAGGGTGTAAAAGCCTTCTACTGTAGTATTTTTTAAATAAGCATCTATTTCTTTACGTGGTGTTTTAGCCCCTACTAGTTTTCCAAAAGAATAATTTCTACTTTTAGTTGAAGTGCACGTTAAAAGAAGGTCCCCAATGCCAGAGAAAGATAGGACAGTTCTAGTGTTGCAATTAAAAGCATTCAAAATATTTTCCATATCATGCATAGCTTCAGTTATTAACATAGCTTTTGTAGAGTCATTGGCATTTAAACCAGCTAACATACCGGCTGATAAAGCAATAACGTTTTTGATGGAACCACATATTTCAACACCTATTACGTCATTTGTTTCACGTAATTTAATATAATCATTTTGCAAAGCTCTTTTAACAAGATCAATTGTTTGAGAATTTTTGGAAGCAACAGAGAGTCCAGCTGGCATTTTAGTAACTAGGTCAATGGCAAATGTTGGCCCACTAATAACAGCTATATTTCTGGTAGATAAATTTTTTTCTAAAATTTGATTTATAAATAATCCCGTATTTTGTTCAATACCCTTAGTAGCTATTAAAATATGTTCATTAGTTATATAAGGTTTCATGGCTAAACATAAGTCATCAACGAAAGCTGCTGGTATAGCAACTACTAATAAATCTTTTCCTTTTATACATTCTTCAACATTAGTGGTTATTTTAATAGCATCAGATATTTTAAAATTAGGAATTAATTTTTCATTAGATCTAGTTTTCTCTAAAGATTCCTTTTCTTCAGCAAATTTTGTCCACATTGTTATATCACAATTGTTATTTGACATTATACTACTTAAAGCCATTCCATAGGCACCACAGCCAAATAAACCAATTTTCATGATTATCATCTCCTTGTTATGTAATGGTTAGTTCTCTAGTTAAAGGTATAATATTTATGAAAGTATTACCATCATTTAATATTACGTCTTTACCATCAAGATACCTATATATTGTTTTAGCACTTCTTAATGATTTTGTCCAGGTTATTGGTAGAGCATACCCATTAGTTATGAAGTAACCTTCTCCGGTTCCCACTGTATCTAAATCTTGTCTACCTTCCCTATCTAAAGTTTTATTGTTAACTCTTATAATAAGAATATTTTTATAATTAAGTTGCTGTAAAGTTGTTTTATCAAGATGAGGAGAATTATTTCTAAAACGCAGATAAACTTTTCGATTAGCATCATATGTATATGTACGATATTCATAGTTGGAATAAGAGAAATTAATATTATTAGCTATTAATAAGTTAGGATCTGGGGTGGCGGTTGGAGAAGGAGTTGGTTCAGGTGTTTCTTTTGTTTTAGAGGATTTATTTGTAGATTTTTTAGTTGAATTAGATTCAGTAGTTTGATTTTCATTTGAAGTATTATTTTCTATTTGAGGATTAAGATTAATTTCATCCGTTGAATAATTTAATAAATGCCAATTAGTTGTTTCTTGAGAATAATTTTTTAAGGCGGCGTAACTATAAATTTTTTCAACAGAAGTAAAGACATTATGAGGAGCAGCTATATTATAATCACGCCAAAAAGCATCGTCATATAATCCATTGAGATTGTTAACTCCTAAAGCACTTATATCATTTTGAGCATAAGGACTCCAACCAAAATGAGCATAAATAGCATCACTTTCAAGGGCATAGTCCAAAAAATAATGTCTAGAACTTCTAACAGGACCAATTAAAGATACATTTTTATCTTTGTAAAGAGCCATTATTCTTGTTAATCCACCTTCAACAATAATTTCATAGTTTAAGTATGATTCTTGCAGACCGGCGTGTAAGCCATCACCAATATTGTTGTCAATCATAACAGCTATTGGTCTTTGATTACTGTCTTCATTAAAAATAGTTAGTTTTTTAATAACTTCTGGTTCTGGAATAGGTTCTTTTTCTTTTTTCTTTGAGATAGTTGGTTTAGTTTTAGGAGAATCTTGAACATAAAAAGTAAAGAAAATAATGATACCTATAATGATAAGAAGTAGAAAAATTACGTCTAAAATAAGAAAAAGTTTTTTCTTTGTAAATTTATGTTTTTTTGGAGAAAGATCATTTGACATGTTTCTACCACCTTTTTAAAATTTTAAATTAAGTTTGTTGAATTAGAAATAGTATTTTGTTAGATTATAAATAGTATTTTGTTAGATTATAAATAGTATTTTCAAATTTGAGGGGGTTAATCTGGTATTTTATGGTATTTAAATTTATTACAAATTATCATACTTATTTAGTTGTGTCAATAGTTTATTAAGAGTAGTTTAAAGTGTTAAGTGAAAGAAATTTATCATTATTATTTTTGACTTTGATTTTTTTTTGACATATACTTTTATCAGAGGTGATAAACGGTGGATAATAAAATAAGAATTGACTATTTAGATAAAGAACGTTTTAGAAAGAAGCAACAACGAAAGATGCAAGTAAGAAGAAGACTTGTTGGTGGTTTAGCTATCGGATTAAGCTTTGGTATTTTAGCTGGTTCTCTTTTAAATGGTGGTCTTCATAGCGAAGATAAGAATGTGGAAACGGGAATGGAAACAGAAGTAACTAGTACTGATATTGGAATGGAAGATGAAAAAGCAATAGATGTTGATTTAGAAGATATTAATCATTTGGATATTATTGTTAATGACCATGATTGTAGTGATAACTTTTTTAATGGAGTTTGTGAGCAATTAGAAACGGATGGAATTACTTTTACTAAGACAGCAGGCAATGACAATATTGATGTAAATGGTGCGGTGGTAGTTACTTTAGATCAACAATATTTATCTGGTCCGGGTATGGTTATTTTTTCTCCTAATAATAATGAGCGTAAAGGTGATTCTGATGCTTTAGCTTTAGCTATGGAAACAGGTTTTGATGCGAATGGGATTTCTGTTGATGGCATTTTTTCAGGAAAAATTGGTTATCGAGAAACAGATTTTGGGGAAGTTCAGTCAAGAGTTCCTACTTCTTCTGAAGAAGCTATTAGTGAAGACAATGATACAAGTTTTACAACTTTAGCTTTTGGAACTACTAGTATAAGTCCTGAGGTAGTTGCTAAAAGTATTGAGAATGGTTTAGCTAGATATGTTAATTATGAAGATAATAAGGCTTTCAATGATGATTTAATTTATCGTGTTGAAGGTGGTGACATTATGCCAGATGTGGAAAAAGTATTTGGTTGTTCACAAGAAAGAATTGAAGCATACAATGATTTAATTGATAAAAATGGTTACGTATATATGAATGATACTTTAAGAAATCCTCATATAGGTTCTTATGATGCATTTGATAATGAGGCAGAGGTTAATTTAAAAATTGAAACGACAAAAAGTTATTGATTTGTAAAAACAATATAACCCGTTTTGGAAAAAAAACGGGTTTTTTGTTGGTTGATTAGAGGCTAATGAAATGATATGTAGTTAGAAAGTTAGCCAGTGGTTAGGTTTTGTTAGAGGTTGATTAGGTGTTGATTAGGGATTAATTGTAATTTAATTAAAAATGGTTTTCCAATAGTTAGTATTGCTAACACGTTAAATTTTAAGTAAAGTGCACAAATAAGTGCAATTGAGTCAAAATAGTTTATTTTTAAAAGAAAATGCACAAATTTTAAATTGAAAATCAACAAAAATCATAAAAAAAGTATATAAAATTACAAAGTAAAACACGCTAAAAACATATAGGAACAATATTTTTAAATGTAAGTGCACAATTCCTATATCTTAAAGTAATTTTTAATTACTATACTAGAAAAATGAAAAAAGTCAATTAATTTATTTACAATTCCTCATTGACAATAGGAACCCAGTGATAATTCTAATTAAAACTGTAATATCTTAAAAATAAGATATTACAACAAGTATGACGAATTATCACTGCCTATTGTAAATGATTTGCTTATAAATAAATTCTAAAACTAATTGCACAACAATTGTGCACTTTCAATAATAATCTACAA
>CANRDZ010000052.1 GCA_947629465.1 uncultured Bacilli bacterium
ATAGACTATCTTTCTCTTTCTATCTTAATTCAAGTTTATTATTTTTTACTTCCTTTGTCAACCTAAAAAATTTAATTATATTTTTTCACAAAAAAAATCACCTTTAAATATATTATTATAGGTGATCTTTATGCATAAAAATCCTAATCCAACTATTTATATATTTTTTGCAATAGGATTATGTATCTTAATTTTTTATCAACTTCTTATTACTTTTATCCTACCATTTAGGTATAATATTTTTATTTTAACCATTGAACTATTATTACTTTTTGTCTGTATTAGTCGTATTATATGGTTTTAATTATTCATTTTGATAATATTCTTTTAAAAAAGCTTCAGTTTTATATACATAATCAATTTTTTTACGCATTTCTTTACAAACATTAAACTCATTTCCATCAAAATTTATTTCGGGGACTAAACTTATAAGAATAAAAAATAATTTTTGCTCTTCGTTTGATAAAGGAGATATAAGCAAATATTTTTTATATATACTTGAAAATTCTATATTCCAAAAATTATTTTGATATAAATTATATAAATCTAAAATGGGAGTATCAAATTTAGCATTATCCCAGCTAATTAAATATTCTTTATCATTAACTAAATAATGATCTAAACTTAAATTATTATGAACTAAAGATATTCTTTCACTATTTTTATTTTTAACTAAATTATACCAATCATCTAATTCATTTTTAGAAAAATTAAGAGCGGCATTTAATTTTGAATATACTCTTAAAAATTCATATTCTTTTGGTGATGAATAAATGTTTTTAATAAATAAATCATAATATTTCATATAATAGTCTTTTAAATATGCTATATTATTATCTATATTTTCATATATTTCTTTAAATGTTTCTTCTCTTACTTCTTTATTATATGAAGTTTTAGAATGTAATAATGCTACTAAATTAATTAAATCTTCCCCTTTATTAGGATTTATCACATCATTATCTTCTATATATTCATAAACTATATCATCATCACGACTATTAAAATTAGTAAAACTTTCAGGGAAATTATTAAAACCTCTACTTTTTAAATAATTAAATATGCTAGTTAAATCTTTATTTTTAGGTTTTTTCTTAATTACAAAATTACCACTTGTTGTTTCTAAAATAGTACATTTACCTTTTATTGTATATCGATATGGTTTATATAAAGATTTTAAACTTTCTAATTTATTCATCTATTTTAGGTATTAAAACTTTATCTCCGATTGATACAGAATCAAAATTGTTATATTCATTTATAATACTAACAGGCACATTATAAAAGCTTGCAATAGATTCTAAAGATTCACTTTCTTTTACAATATGAACATGATAAGTAACAAAAGTATCATCACTATCTTTAATTGTTTCCATTATTGTTTTCTCCTCATTTATACTTATTCTTTCTTCTTGTTCTTCTTTTTTCTCATCTACTTTTTCTTCTTTTACTTCCTCTTTTACTTCCTCTTTTATTTCTTCTTCCAACTTTTCATCTTCTTTTGGAATTTCATTTTTAACTTCTTCCATGTCTCTTTCATATTCATCATTTTCCTCATCCTCACTTTCTTCTTTTATTTTCTCTTGATTTAAAAATTCATCAATATATTCTAATTCACTATTAAGTTCATCTTCATTTACTCTTTCAAATAATTCTTCAAGTTCGGCTTTTAAAGAATAAACAATATTTACTTTTAATTTTTTCGATTCCACTATTTCATATGAAAAATCTTCAATATTAAATTCTAATGTATCTTTATTAATATCTTCTCTTAATTCTACTGTAAAAGGAAGCGTATGTTTAAAAGGTTCTGTATTTACACTAACTTCATGGCTTCGATATTCACCACTTACATAAAAATTGCCAAGTACTAGTCCATCATTAACATTAAAATCATGTTCTAAAGACATTTTAGTTATTTCTGATATATTTGTTTTAAAATCAATAATACTTTCAAAAGGTATTTTTACATACATATTATCATCTCCTAAAAAATAATATGTTTCAAAAAAAATAATATAACTCATAGCTATATTATTTTTTTTCTTGAAATAAATCTTTATATATAACATTATAATTATTAACTAATTTTATTTCTAAATTTTCCGTTATTTGCTTCGGAATATCTAATAAATCTTTACTATTTCCTTCGGGAATATAAACTTTTTTTATTCCATTATTATAAGCTGCAATTAATTTTTCTTTTAAACCTCCAATTGGAAGAATATTACCTTTTAAACTTATTTCACCAGAGAAAGAAATTGTTGAATCTATTTTTTGATCTAATAATTTTGATAAAATAGCAGTTGTAATAGCTACTCCACACGAAGGTCCATCTTTCTTACTTGCAGCATCAAGTAAATGAATATGAATTGTTCTATTATAAAACAAAGTACTACTTACATAATCACTTTCTTTAATAAATGATGTTGCAACATAAACACTTTCTTTTAAAATATCTCCCAAAGAACCAGTCGTTATAACTTTTTCTTCACCATTATAAATTGATGCTTCTACTCTTAAAACTGTTCCCCCTAAATTTGTATAAGCTAAAGCATTTACTATACCAGGTATTTCAATTTTATCAAATTTAATTTCGTTTACAGATTCTTTTAAATAATTTTTAATTTCTGGAATAGTTAAAGTCATACTTTCTTTTTTACTTGATACTACTTTAGTTACTAATGTTTTTAAAACTCTTGTTAAATTACGTACACCAGCTTCTTTAGTATAATTATTTATTAAATATATTAAAGTATCATCTTTCATAATTAATTTTTTAGACATTTTAAATTCGTCATATATTTTAGGTAAAATATATTTTTTAGCTATATCTAATTTTTCAAAAACAGTATAACTTGATAAATTTATTATTTCTAAACGATCATATAAAGTATATGGAATATTATCAATACTATTAGCAGTTAATATAAATAAGGTTTGAGATAAATCAAAAGGTTCTTCAATATAATTATCAATAAAATTTTTATTTTGATTAGGATCTAAAACATCTAATAAAACACTAGCTGGATCACCTTTATAATCTTTAACCATCTTATCTATTTCATCAATTAAAATAACTGGATTATTAGTCTCACATTTTTTTATACCTTGAATTATTTTACCAGGAAGGGCTCCTAAATAAGTTCTTCTAGAACCAATTAATTCAGTAGCATCATTTAAACCAGCAACACTTATTTTAAAATATTCTCTATTTAAAGCTTCTGCAATAGATTTTGTAATAGTGGTTTTTCCTACTCCTGGAGGACCTATTAAACATATAATTGGATTAGTTATTTTATTATTAATATTTTTTATGTTTACATAATCTTCAATTCTTTGTTTAATTTCATCTAAACCATAATGACTTTTATTTAAATGATTTAAAACACTTTTAACATTTAAATTTTCATTACTACTTTTATTCCATGGTAATGTTAAAACCCATTCTAAATAATTAATTATAACCCCATATTCAGGTGATGTTTTAGGAGTTCTTTTTAGTTTATTTATTTCATTTATTAATTTATCATTAGTTTTAAGAGGAAGCGTTAATTTTTCTAAAATATCATAATACTTACTTGCTAGTTCTTCTTCATCTTCTTTAATATTTAAAGTATTTTCAATTTCTTTAATTTTTTCCTTTAAATAATATTCTTCTTGTTCTTTAGATAAACGAATTTCAACATTATTATCTATTTTTTCTTCTAGTTTATTATAATTTATTTCAATTTTAATATCTTTAATTAAAGAAAGAGCTCTTTTTTCACTATTTAGTTCTAACATATATTCATGTTTTTTAGAAGAAGGTAAAGGAAGAAATGATGTAATTGCATCAGTTAAAAAACTTAAATCTTCGTTTTCACTTACTGTTTTTAAAATACTATTTGATAAATTTGGAGATATATTAATTAAATCATTTAAAGTATTACGCAATTTTCTTTTTATAACTTCTTCTCCAGTTGGTTCAAATTTAGGTAAAATAATATCAATTATTGAGGCATCAATTATATCTTCAGAAAATGATTTATAATCTAAAATTTTAACTCTTTTTTCTCCTCTTAAAGTAAGTCTTAAATTACCATTTGATAATTCTATTTTACTTTTAATATATGAAACTACACCAATTTTAGGTAAATCATCTACAGAAGCTTCTTTATATGATGTTGGTGATACTATTAAAACACGATCATTATATTTTTTACTACTTAATTTTATAATTTTTTTACTAATCTCATCTTTTAATTCAAGTTTAATTTCTTGAAAGGGCAAAATAACTAAATCTTTTAAGAGCATAACTAGTAATGTATAGTCCATTTTGCACCTCCCGATACAAATTTTATTATAAAAAAAATTTTCTCATTTGTAAATAAGAAAATCTTTTAATTAACATTTTTAGAATAATAAATTTTTATTCATTACTTTCTTTTAATATTTCTAATGCTCTATGCATTTTCATATCATATTTTACTACTTCTAATGAACCATAAGCTTCAATTAATTCTTCTAATTTAATTCCATAATTTTCAGCCATTTCTGTAGCTTTATCCTTAACTTCTTTTTCCGTAAAATCAATTTTTTCATTTTCAGCAATTGTTTCAATAATATAACGATATTTAACTCTCTTTATAGCTTCTGGTTCTAATTGTTTATGTAAATCTTCATGTGTTGTTCCAGTAATTTTATAGTATTGTTCTAATTCAATACCTTGTGATTTAAGTTGTCTTTGATATCCTTCCATCATTCGATGAACTTCTTCATCAATTATTTCAGGATTAATTTCAACTTCTAAATTTTCGCTTGCTTTAGAAAGTAAATTTTCTATAAATTCATCTTCAAGATGAGTTTCTTTATGAGATATAATATTTTTTTCAACTTCTTTTTCAAATTCTTCTTTAGTTTTTACTTCTAATCCTAAATCTTTATAAAATTCTTCATTAATTTCTGGTAATACTTTAGTTTTAACTTCGTGAATTTTAACTTTAAATGTTACATCTTTATTTTTTAAATCTTCAACATAATTTTCAGGAAATTTTAAATTAAGTTCTACTTCATCATTTGTTTTATAACCAATAAGTCCTTCTTCAAAACCAGGTATAAATGTATTTGAACCAATTTCTAATGGATAATTTTCACCTTTACCACCTTCTAAAGGTTTCCCATCTACATAACCATCAAAATCAATAACTACAGTATCATTTAAAGCTATCTTACCATCTTCTTTTACAACAACTTCAGCAAGTTCACTTCTTAAATGTTCAATTTCATCAGCAATTTCTTCTTTTGTAGCTTTAGCTTTTTCGCGTTTTACCCCTAAATTTTTATAATTAGATAATTTAACTTCTGGTCTAGTAATAATTTTAAATTTAAAAATTACAGAACCATCAGAAATTCCTGTTACGTTTACTTCAGGTTCAATAACGGGTGTTAATTTATTTTCATCAAGAATTTCTTTATAAGCTATATTAATTGCTTCATTTACAGCATCAGGGTATAATGAATCAATACCAAATTTTTTTATATAAACATCTTTTGGAGCTGTTCCTTTTCTAAAACCATCTATTTTAGCTTCTTTATTAGCTTTTTTAAAAGCATTATCCAAACATTTAGTCCATTTTTCTCCTTCAAGTTTTATTTCAATTTCATGTACATTTTTCATGTATCCACAACCTTTCAAAATACTTTTATATTATATTATAAATAAATAAGTTTAGCAATAATCTTTTTAATGCATTATTTTAGATAAGACCTTTTTAGCATCTTTTAATTCACTTTGAGCACTAGAAATATTTTGAGATAATAATTCTTTTTCTAATTGTTTATTAAAGGTAACTGTTTCATGTAAGTCATCACTTTCTATAAGTTTTATTTCTTTTCCACAATAATGCCACTTACCTAATTCATCTAAAATACAAACTTTATCGTTATATTTAAATTCAGCTCTTTTTATTTTACCATCTTCTATTAAAAGATAATTAAAAATATAATTGTGTTTTTCATCAAAATTAACTTCAACTATTTTTATATCTAAACAATTAAATCTTTTAATTAAATCCATTATATTTTCAATATTTAATTCATTAAAACTAATTAAATTAGAAAATAATTGTTTTTCATCTATTACATTACTTTTATCTTTTTTTATAATAGCTTTTATAATTTTATCTTTATGATAATTAATTACTAAAGTATCTTTATTATCTAATATTTCATAAATATCTTTATCATCAACAAGACTTTCGGAAAAAGAATAGGGAATAACATCTATTCCTTTATCATTTTGGAATATATTATATTTAGTTTTTGATTTTTGAGGTTTTTTAACAATAATTTCTTTAATATTAAGATAGTATCTTATAAATATTTCAATATAATCTTTTTTATAACTAGGTTCTTTAGGAATACATACAAATCTTAAAGTATAATCCTCATTAGTACTATATATTCTAGGATTAGTAAGTAGATAAGGAATATTTAAATCTATATATTCAGGAAATTTTTGTAGCAAATTATTTAAAGCTTTAGAAAAATCATATTCTAATCCCAAACATCTATATTCATATTTTAATATATCATCTAACTTTCTTTTTAATTTTTCACTTTCAATATTTATCATTAATCTAAATCTCCTTTGGTAAAATATATTCTAACACAATACATTGTTAATTGTATATAAATTTTTTTATTCGTAAAATAAAAAAGAACATATTTCTATGTTCATTAAGCTACATTTAATATTTTAACTTTGTAACCACCATTTGGACTTTCTACTAAAACTTCATCACCAGTTTTATGCCCTTTTAAAGCAGTTCCAATTGGAGATTCAATAGATATTTTATTATTAAATGGATCAGATTCAACAGAAGATACAATTTTATATTCTTCTTCTTCATCATCTTCATCTTTTAAAGTAACAATTGAACCTATACCTATACTACTTCCTTTTTTTCTAGTATCTACTATTTTACTATGTTCTAATTTATATTCTAATTCTTTTATACGAGCTTCAATTTGAGCTTGATCATTACGGGCAGCATCGTAATCAGCATTTTCTGATAAATCACCCATGGCTCTAGCTTCTTTTAAAGCAATTATTACTTCTTTTCTTTTAACATTTTTTAATTCATTTAATTCTGTTTCTAACTCTAAATAACCTTCAGCAGTTAGTTCGAAAAAATCTTCTTTTTTCACAAAAATCT
>CANRDZ010000053.1 GCA_947629465.1 uncultured Bacilli bacterium
CTTGCTTTTTTCTCCCATTTTCTCTTACAATTTACTTTTTCTTATTAAATTGTCATTTACTTTTTCATTTGAGTAAATCTTACTTTTTGGTAAGATTTTATCTTTATATAAAATTATGCACGACCAGCATATTTTCCATCACTAGTTGAAACAAGGATTTTTTCTCCTTCATTAATAAATAATGGAACTTTAATTGTTTTACCTGTTTCTATTTTAGCATCCTTTTGAGCATTAGTTGCAGTATTTCCTTTTACTGCTGGAGCAGTTTCAATAACAGTATATTCTATTTTTTCTGGTAAAGTTATACCAATTATTTCGCCTTCATAAAAATCGATAGAAATATCTATTCCCTCTTTAATAAATGAAGCATCATCACCTAAAATATTTTTAGGAACTTCAATTTGCTCATAAGTTTCATTATTCATAAATACTAAATTATCGCCTGAAGCATATAAATATTGAACACTATTTTTATCAATATGAGCTCTAGTGATTTTAATATTAGTATTAAATGTTTGCTCTACTATAGAACCAGTTCTTAAATTCTTTAATTTAATACGGACAAAGGCAGGACCTTTACCTGGTTTTACATGTTGAAATTCTTGAATTAAACATAAATTACCATCTATAATAACGGTCATACCATTTTTAATATCATTAATATTAATATTCATATTTTACTCCCTTCTTTTATTTTTTTTCTTTTGCTACAACGTTTTTACGGCATTTTGGACAGTATTTTTTGATTTCTAAACGTTCAGGATTATTTTTTTTGTTTTTACTTGTTGGACGTAATTCAGTACCACATTCAGTACATCTCATATTGACAAAATTACGATTATCATTTTTAGCCATATAAAATCCTCCTCACTTAACTACCATATTATATCAAACTTTTAAGTATTTTCAAACAAAAATTTTGTAATACCTTGGGAAATATATCTAGGATAATAAACTTTTGTAAAATCTGTTCCATTATCTACATATATATTAGGAGTAATAACAATAATACTGTATTTAGGATCATCAAAAGGAGCAAAGCCTATAAAAGATAATGAATTAGTTTTAACATCTACAATATTATCATTATTTGTATCGATAAATACTTCACTTGTTCCCGTTTTTCCAGCTGGATTTTTAAACCCTAAAATATAGTTTCTTGCTGTACCATTTATTGTTGCTAAATTCATTCCTAATTTTAATCTCTCTAAATATTTTTGATCTAAATCTACTTTATTTAATAAAGAATATTCATTATTTAAAACAATATTATCACCATTTTTTATTTCTTTCATCAATTGAGGAGCTCTTCTTTCTCCCATACTCGCTACAGTATTTACATATTGAAATAATTCAATTGGAGTATAAGTATCATATTGACCTATACTTAAGTTAAGAAGTAAATCACTTGCATAGTTATTACCTATAATTCCAATTTTTTCATTAGGTAAATCAATTTTGGTTAAATTACCTAATCCATATGATTTAAACATATCACGATATTTATCAAAATCCTCTTTTTCAACTTTTAATTTCATATTATATTTATATTTATTACCAGTTAAATTAATTGCTATTTTAAATTGATAATAATTACTACTTTTAGCTATTGCATTTAAATCATCAATTTTACCTAAACTTTTGTAACTACATTTAAGTGGCACTTGATATAATTTTATACAACTATCTACCATTGTATCACCAATTTCTATAGCATGATATTTATATCCTGTAGAAATACTAGCTAATTTTACTACGGATCCAACTGTAAATGATGAATTAATTAAATTAGTATTTACATTTTGAAAAAGAGGATTATGATAATCGCTTACTAACTTTTGACCAGATAAAGCAATTATTTCCCCAGTTTTAGGTATCCCAACTATACTATATGCTTCTGTAAAATAATCAGTATATTTTCTTTTTTTAGCAGCAACTATATTTTCTTTTATTACACTTTCTAACTTTAATTGAGCATCTATATCTATTGATAAAATTAAATCCTGTCCTTTATGACCATTTTTAATTAAAGTAAGAGTATTATCATCATTTACTTTAAATAAATCTTTTTCACCCTTTAAATAATCTTCATAATATAATTCTAAATAACTTAAGCCAACAATATCATTTAATTCGTATCCTTTTTTTAAATATTCATCTTTTTTCTCTTCGGGAATATTTCCAACTTTACCAAAAATATCTTTTAAAGTATCACCATAATTATATACTCTTTCAAAAGATAATTCCGATGTTATTCCTTTTATATTACTATCAATAATTAAACTATATTCTTCATCACTAACATTTTTAGATAATTCTTTTTTTTCATATGAATAACCTGTATTCATTAATGTATATAATGTTGCACTTTTTTTATCTAAAGTACTCATATTATCAATTTCTTCAGTAGGAATTCTTTCTAATTTTAATTTTTTAATTTCTTTACTATCTAATTTTCTTTCATCATATAATTTCCATTCTTCTTTAGTAATTAAATTATCACCATTATTATTTAAAATAAGCCAAAATTCTTTTAAACATTTATCGTTTATTTTAATATTTAACATACTGGCAAGTTTATAGGCAATATCAATTTCTTCTTCTTTAGTAACTCCTTTTAATTTAGTATAATAAATCGTTTTAATACCTTTATTATCTACTAATATTTTACCATTTCTATCAATTATTCTTCCTCTTGGAGCACTGGTTCCATAAACATAATTATTAATTTTTTGATTTAATAATTTTGTATATTCTTCTTTTTTATAATTATTTAAATAAATTAATCTTAATGAAAATGTCAAAAAAATAATTGTTAAAAAAAAATACTTCTTCATAAAATCCACCATTATTATTATGGTTTTCTTTGAATTAAAGTATTCTTTTTCACTTTTTTTCATAAAATATATTAGGTGATTAAATTGTTTAATATAATTGAAAGATTTATAAATAAAATGACTAAAGATGATGTTAATAATTTTGCTATTTCAAAAAATATTTATTTATCTGATAGTGAACTTGATTATACTTATAATTTTATTAAAAAAAATTATAAAACAATGTTACAAAATCCAAAACTTTTTGATATAAATAGATATCGTAGTATTTATACTTCCGAAAATTTTGCGAAAATTTCAAAAGTTTATCAAGAATATTTTCAAAAATATGCTAATTATTTATAATAATTTCTTATATCCTCTATAAGATTTGAATTAAATTTTCCTTTTAAAAGCATGTCAATTTCAAATTTATATGGTGGATATAATAATTCTTTTTCGTTATCTTTTTTACTTATATATGGTGTTTCTAATATTTTAGGAACATTTTTTAATTGTTCATTATTTACAATTTTAAATAATGTATCAAAGCCAATTGTTCCATAGCCTATATTGGCATGACGATCTTTATGACTATTTAAAATATTTTTACTATCATTAATATGAATACATTTGATTTTATTGATTCCTATTTGTTCATTAAATAATTGTAAATATTCATCAAATCTTTCCATATCATATCCAGCATCATTTAAATGACAAGTATCTAAACATACTCCTATATTATTAGAATTTATTCCTTCTATAATAGTTTTTAATTCTTCTATTTTAGAACCACATTCACTACCTTTGCCAGCCATCGTTTCTAATAAAATCATACATTTAGAATTATTTAAATCTAAATAGTTTAAAGCTTCAATTATATTTTTTATTCCTTCTTCTTTTGTGTGTTTTACACTACTTCCTGGATGAAGAACTATATATTTAATTCCTAACATTTCACATCTTTTAATTTCTTGTTTTAAAAAATTAATAGAAAAGTTCCAAGTCTCTGCTTTCTCTTTGTTAGCTAAATTTATAATATATGGAGCATGACATATAACATTATCAATTGATATGTTGTTTTCTTTCATTAATTTTAAAGCTTCAGTTAAATATTCATTATTAATATTACTTCTAAAAGTATTTTGAGGCGCTCCCGTATATAACATTAATGCATTAGCCCCATAACTTATTGCTTCTTTTATGGCTCCTAAAAATTGTTCTTTTCCAAAATGCACATGACTGCCGATAATCATTTAATTCACTACTCTTTCTAATTCATTTTAATAATATCATATTTTTTATTTATACTCAAAAAAAATAAGTTTTAAACTTATTTTTAATCGCAACTACATACTTCAGCGTCTTCATTCCAAGTTCCTTTATTAATTTCCCCATTTTTAGAATAATCACTATATGGTTCATTTATAAACCAATATTCATCGGCTTTTTTTAAATATAAGCTATAACTTTCTTCATTGTTATTTGTAGTATTAATTATTACTTTTCCTTTATATGTTCCTTCTTTTAAACTAGATGCTCCGACTTTTATTAATTCATCTATAGTAAAACATACTTTATTTTCTTTAACACAGCTATTAGTATCATTATTAATTTTTATTGAACCTAATGAATAATTTAAATAAGCTTCTTTAGCATTTTTAATGGCTAAAGTCGCTTCTGTACGAAATGCTTGTTCTCTTGCTGTATTCATTAAAGGTAAAACATTAGTACTTGCTAAAGCAATTACGACGGCTAAAACAACTATAACTGCTAATAATTCTATTAATGTAAATCCTTTATTATTTTTCATATTTCTACCTATTGAACATCACTAGAGGTGCAAGCAAAATTTCCTGTTGATTCGTAATCATTTACATCATCGTTTTCGACAGTTCCTGTAATATTATTTATATAATATGATTCATTATGCATTGTTATTGTGTATTCATAACGACTAGTTGTACCATCATTTTTAGTATCTATTATTATTTTACCTTCATATTCAGGCTTTTCACCAGTAAAATATTTTATATCTTTATCAATTAATCCATTTTCAGCAAGATATTTTAAAGAAAGACAATATTTATTAGTTCCTTTTTGAAAATCTCCATTCATTTCTGTTGGTTCTTTAAGACCACCTATTTCATAAGTAGTTAAAGCATCAGAGGCAATACCAACAAAAATATTAGCTTCATTAACAAAGGCACCTTTACGAATATTATTTACCATTGGAAAAATTGCTGTTGTTCCTATCGCAATTACAACGGCTAAAACAACTATAACTGCTAATAATTCTATTAATGTAAATCCTTTTTTATTTTTTAAAGTTTCCACTTGAAACTCCACCTCTATTCTCTATTTTTATCTTACAATATTTATGGTTTAATGTCAACTTTCATTTAAAAAAAATAATAGACAATCTATTATTTTTAACTAAAAGCAACATCTAATAACATCATTATAGTAAAACCTAAAAGAGTAAAAAAGCTCATTAAATTTTTACATTTATTATTTTGACTTTCAGGAATAAGTTCACTTATAGCAACATAAATCATCGCTCCAGCTGCAAAAGATAAAAATAATGGTAAAATATTTTTTACGTACATAACTAAAATACATCCGATAACCCCTGCAATAGGCTCTACTATTCCACTTAAAGTACCATATAAAAAGGATTTAAAACGGCTAAAATTTTCTCTTCTTAAAGGCAAACTAATTGCTGATCCTTCGGGAAAGTTTTGAATGCCAATGCCAACTGCTAGCATAAAAGCTCCCATTAAAGAAGTTGTATGATTAGCAATTGAACCAAAAGCTACACCTATAGCAAGTCCTTCAGGAATATTGTGTAAAGTTATCGATATCATTAACATAAGACTTCTTTTAATTCCTTTTATATTTTTTTCTTTCTTTTTATTTAACATTTTTGAAAAAAAATTATCACTTAATATTAAAATTATACTTCCAATTAAAAAACCAGCAGTTAAAATTAAAGCAGCGTTCATTCCTAAATCATTTGCTTCTTCAATGGCTGGATTTAAAAGGGAAAAGAATGAGGCAGCAATCATTACACCAGCAGATAGCCCAAGCATTGCATCAAGAATTGTACCATTTACTTTTTTAAAAAAGAAAACTAATGCTGAACCTAAAGTAGTTATAGCCCAAGTCATAAGAGTTGCAATTAATACTTGAATATAAACAGAAGAATTAATATAAAATTCAATCATTTCCTAAACACCTATTATATTATAGGTATTATTCTTTTTTTTGTGTAGGCAAAAAAAGAAGAGAAATTTATTCTCTTCCGGGTTAAAGTCTATGAGGTTTTTACGAGTTTTCCTTCTCGGGTTAAGCTTGGACTATAAATGGATCAGATAATGTTCCAGTACCTTTTAGTTTCACAGAACTAGATAGGTAGAAAACAGGTCTAACACCAATATAAGTCGAATCGGCAATGGAATACTGACTAATCGTTCCACTAGTAGAATAAAAACCCAAATAATCGTGGTTTTGGTTTAATCCTCCTCTTGTAATTAGCCAATAAACATTGTTACTAATACTAGAATCTCCTGACATCCAACTATCTTTGCAACTGGTTGATGAATTCCAACAATTCCTATATGTATTACTTGCATAACTTAAAGAATATGAATAAAACATATCGTGGATATAAGGTAACCCTACTTTAGCATTAACTTTTTGTGTCGATGACCAAACAGCAGCTGGTTGAGTTGCTGGATAGTATGTTGGATCATATCCCGGACTCACGGCTTTTGCTCCTGTTTCCATCAAATACACTTGATCAGCAGCCCATTCCGAAGTCGTACCTACACTCCCATAACCTATATCTCCATACCACCAAGAATGATCAGAAATTTTCTTATACCAATCGCTTGTCGTTGCCATATATGAATATGCACTGCTACCTACAAATATACTTGAACTTCCACCCCTACCGGTCGACGGTGTACCACTACTTACTTGTATTCCATTTAATCTTTTAAATAATAAAGAATTCGGCCAATTACAACTTCCATTATAACAAACTCCATAATCATCATAACTATGCCATACAAAGTCTTTGACGGTACCCTCTTTGATAGAAATATTTTTAATAACCTTTATTTCGCCATCTTCAGTTATACCTATTATTCTGTACATATAATCATCTGTTTCACTACATTTTGCACCATTTCCAAAACAAATATAATTATTTACATC
>CANRDZ010000054.1 GCA_947629465.1 uncultured Bacilli bacterium
TTTACAACAAAAAATTAACTCAATTTCTTGAATTAATTTTTATATAATTTTTGTTTCACATCATTTACAAATGTACAGGTTTTAATATAATTTTTTGTCATATATCACAAAAAAGACTAAGTTTCCTTAGTCTTTAATTATTTATTATTTTGCTTGTTTCTCTTTGACAGCAGCTTGTGCTAACGTCATGGCAAGAATGTTATCGAAGTATCTTTTATATTTTTTTAAATTTAAAATTTTTTTATTCTCATTCTTAGTTGTTTGATATTCATTCAAATCAAATTCGTTTTGTTTCGCAATTTTAAGTAAATCATCATTAGATGCTATTTCCACATCACTTAAATCAACAATTGATATAGATAAACTTGAAAACATTGCTGCTCCAAAGTAATCTGTTAAATCACTTCTCAATTTTTCATAATCAACATTTTCAATATCCATATTTGGTTTCCTTTCTTATTAATTATTTTTAAAACACCTTCATTATTCTATAATTCTTTGATTGCATATTTTAAGGTATAATTTAGTTTTTAAAAACAAATAACTAATATTATATTTTTTTTATACTTTCATGATTCTTTATTATTTTATATATTCCATATTTTTTTTCAAAAGATATTGTTATAAATTTTTTACCAACTTCAATAACTGTACCTCTACCAAAATTCATATGCATTACTGCATCTCCAATTTTAAATTTCGTATCTTATTCATCAATTTTTTTATTAGCTATACAAAGCAAACTATTGTCACTAATATCAACTTTTTTCCAAGTTCTAGTTAATGAATCGTATTCACTAATATCAAAATTATCATTTTTTCTTTCATTAAATTCTTCTAAATCTGGTAATTCTAATTTTTCTACTTCTTTTATTGCTTCTTGATATTCTTCTTTGCTTATATAACTTACTTCACATTTTTTAATAAATTCATTATAACTATAAAAATGTGGGAAATATTGTATTCCAATTTCTTCTAAGACAAAATAATCATAGTCTAATTCACTAAAATTACTTTTATCGACTTTAAGTAATTCACAAAATTTGTTATAAGGAAGTAATTTTTCTATTTCTTCGATGTATACATCATTATTATCATCATCATAGAACTGGAAACATTTAGAATATAATTTTTTATTACTATACTTTACTTCTAATCTATCTTCAGGAATGGACTCCCCGCCTACAATTTCACCATCAAAAGTAATATCCAAAGAAAGATCAGCAAGATCCTTAAAGAAATCAACTTCACCTATTGTAGCAAATTTACCATAAGGGCCATCTGCTGTAATATATATAGTATATTCTTTATTATCATCTAAATTATTTAAATTTTTATCTAATTCTTCAGCACTTATAGCTGATATACTATCATTAATATAAAAATTATTATTAAAATCTTTTGGAAGAGTTTTAGATTCAAACTTCACATTCATACCATTAAAATATATTCTCTCATTATTTTTATTATAATTATTTAAAAATTTTAAAATAATTATTAAGTCTTCCTTTTTGGCAGTCACTGTTAACCTAGTACTATAACAAACACTCATTAATTATCACTCCTCTGATATTTTTTTAAAATTTTTTTTTTAATTTTTATAACTTACCAAACTTTTCTTGCAATCTTTCACTTGCATATTTTATTGCAGACGGGTCATTTCTTATTGCTTTTAATACTACTTCTTCATTGTCTTTCAAACGATTACTAGCAAATGCCAAAGCTCCACTATCTTGTTCTACTATTTCTAGAACAAACTCTTTATCATTTTGTAATTCTTTGCTAGCATATTCAAATACAGAATCATATGAATATTTTGTTTTTGTTAGTATTGCTGCAAATACTACTTCTTTATCGTTTTTCAACTCTTTACTAGATGCATCCAATGCACCGCCGTCTTCTTTTACTGCTTCCATTACTACTTCTTTATTATTTCTTAGTTCTTTGCTGGCATAATATAAAGAATCTCCTTGATTTTGTACTGCAGCTAATACTACTTCTTTGTTGTTTCTTAAATCTTTACTTGCAAATTGTAAAGCTGGACCACTTTCTTTTACTGCTTCCATTACTACTTCTTTATTATTTTTCATCTCTTTACTAGCATTTTCTAACTCATAGCCATTTCTCTTTACTGCTTCGAGTACTACTTCTTTGTCATTTTTAAATTTTCTTTTAACAAATTCTAAAGTAAAGTTATTTTTTATTGCCTTTATTATTAATTCTTTATCATTTTGTAACTCATTACTTGCATAGCTCAATGCATATTCATTTTGTTTCATTAAATTCAAAACAAATTTTCTATCATTTTTTATGTTATTGCTAGCATATTGCAATGCAGAAGCATTTTGTTTTACTGCTACTAATACAACTTCTTTATCATTTCTTAATTCTTTGCTGGCATATTGCAATGCAGAAGCATTTTGTTTTACTGCTACTAATACAATTTCTTTATCATTCTTTAATTCATCACTAGCATATTCTAAAGCATAACCAACTTTTTTTAAAACTTTTAACATTATTTTTTTATCATTGTTGAATTTAGCATATTTAGATTCTAATGTATTTGGATTATTAATCAATACTCGAATTAGTTTATTTTTATCATTAATTATATCATCTTCAATATCATCATTTTCTTCTTGAACAATTTTAGAATACCAATTTACTTTTTCAATTTTAGACATTCTATTTAATTTATCTAAAAGTTTAGAGTTACCAGAACAATATTCATACAACTCGTCTTCTATAAATTCTAAACTTTCTTCTAAATCTTGATTTTCTATTGACATGACAATGCAATCTATACCAAGTTCCTCAAAAATTTTTTCATAATTTTCTTTTAAAAGATTTTTTCCAATCAAAACATTATCTTCCCAATATTTAAAAGTTTCATTTGATAAGATACTTAAGCCTGTTTCAGAATCAGTATATTCTAAAACCAAACTACAATCATTATAAAAATAAGCACATACTGGTTCTCCATGTTCATCTATATATTTTTTTATGTTTTGCTTAACTTCTTCTCTATTCATATATATCCTCCTATAAAATTATTATACTTTAATTACCTTTTTTAAACAAGTTCATTAAAAAAATTTATAATATATATATAGTTGTAATTAATATTACATATTATTTAAATATTTTATCTTAGCCTCTCCAATAATATCATCTTGGCTCATTTTCTTTATTCTTTCAATTTCTTCACACATTCCTTTTAAAGAGTAGCAAAATTATATTCATTACTCCTAAAAGCACAAGTACTTTTTAAAGCTAAAATATTAATTATCACTAATATTTTTTGAAAAACAAAAAAGAGTAATGAATTTTTTTCATCACTCCTTAATATTTATGAACCAAATATACTATGAAATAAGCAATTATAGTCTTTAATATTTTATTATTTATTCATCCCTTCTTTGATACTGGCTTGTGCCACTATCTCATCTGGGATGAATAAGATGCTATAAAATATATAAAACTAAGAATTTATTGCAGAAAAATAGGGTTCTATCCAAAATAGCCCCCTTGCAAAAATGATTTAACATTTTTTCCTTACATAGATAATATATCACAAAATTTTGATGTCAAACTACTCATCCTATTACTTTCTTTAATTAATTTTTACTATTTTTAAATTTTTCTTGCAATCTTTTACTAGCATATCCTAAAGCATAAGAATTTACTTTAATTGCAGTTAATACCACATCTTCATCATCTTTTAATCTTTCGCTAGCATATTCTAAAGTAGAGTAAAATCCATGTTTTACTGCTTCTAGTACTACTTCTTTATCATCTTTTAATCTTTCGCTAGCAAATTCTAAAGCATCTCCAGATGCTGCTTTTTTTACAGCTTCTAATACTATTTCTTTATCATCTTTTAATCTTTCACTAGCAAATTCTAAAGTAGAGTAAAATCCATGTTTTACTGCTTCTAGTACTACTTCTTTATCATCTTTTAATCTTTCACTAGCAAATCTTAAACTAAGCCCAAATCCATCCTGTTTTACTGCAGATAACACTACTTCTTTATCATTTCTTAATTCTTTACTAGCATATTCCAGTACATCACTATTTTGTTTTACAGCTTCTAATACTATTTCTTTATCATTTTTTAATTCTTTACTAGCATATCGTAAAGAATTGCCATCTTGTTTTACTGCTTCTAAAACAAACTCTCTATTTTTTTGTAACTCATCACTAGCATACTTTACAATATTATAATTTTTTGGAGTAACTTTTAAAATTATTTCTTTATCATTTTTATATTCAGGATATTTAGTTTCTAAATATTTTGGATATTTTATTAAACTATTAACTAGTTTATCTTCTTCACTTACTGAATATTTTTCAGATTCTTTATCTGACTCATAATCTGGGTCATAATCATCATCATATACATTTGGGATAATATTTTTTAAATCGAATAGTTTTGAAGCTTTTTTCTTTGCTTCTTTAAATGAAAGTTTTTTCCTTTCGATTTTCTTCCCATCCTTATAATGTTCAAATGTTGGCTTATCACCTTCATCTTCTTCGACATCATAATCTTCATATTCTGTAAATGCTTCTATTTCACAATCATAAATCTTAGACTTATCTTTTAAAGTATAATACCAATAATCTGTTACATCCTTTAGTAAACCACCATCTTCATCAACGTATTCTTCAACATCTATTTTTAATTTATTTGTACTATTATCGCAATAAGCATCTAAAGACCATTTACAGCTACCAGAAAATATTAATGTATAATCATTATTATTACCTTTTTTACTCTTTATAGTTATATCATCACAACATGGCATGGTATGATAAATCATATAAACATTTTTCTTCTTTCCTTTCGCTCTTATTTGATACCAACAAATATTTGCCATATAATCCTCCTTAATTCAAAACTTTAGACTTCTTTAATTCTTGTTATACTTAACTTTTTTTAAAAAATATAACTATCTATAACAAGTATAACATATTAAAAAAAGTTTTAAATAAAAAAGACTAAGTATCCTTAGCCTTTAATCATTTATTATTAAGCTTGCTTTTCTTTGATAGCAGCCTGTTTCACTATCTCATTTGGATAAATAAAAATTGCTATAAAATATATAATACTAAGAATTTATTGCAAAAAAATAGGGTTCTATCCAAAATAGCCCCCTTGCAAAAATGATTTAACATTTTTTCCTTACATAGATAATATATCACAAAATTTTGATGTCAAACTACTCATCCTATTACTTTCTTTAATTAATTTTTACTATTTTTAAATTTTTCTTGCAATCTTTTACTAGCATATCCTAAAGCATAAGAATTTACTTTAATTGCAGTTAATACCACATCTTCATCATCTTTTAATCTTTCACTAGCATATTCTAAAGTAGAGCAAGATCCATGTTTTACTGCTTCTAGTACTATTTCTTTATCATTTCTTAATTCTTTACTAGCAAATTCAAATGCATAACCATTTTGTTTTACTACATCTAATACTACTTCACGATTACTTTGCAACTCTTTGCTAGCATATTTTAAAACATTATATCTATTTTCTGTAGCCTTTAATATTATCTACTTATCATTTTTATATCTTTCATATTTGTTTTTTTAGTACTTAGGGTGTTCAATCAATTCTTTAATTATTCTATCTTTAGATGTATCATCTTCGGTATAATCGTTTTTTTAATGTTTTAGTTCATTATACCACTCTATTTTTTCGGTTTTAGACATTTTATCTAATTTATCCATAAGTTTAGAATTACCCAAACAATATTCGAATAATTCATCTTCTATAGAATCTAAACTATCTTCATTATCTCTGTATTCTATATCTATAACAGGACAATCTATACCAAGTTCCTCAAAAAGTTTTTCATATTCTTCTTCTAAAGAATCCTTACCAATCAAAACGTTATTTTCCCAATAATCAAAAGTTTCATCAGATAAGATACTTAAACCTGTTTCAGAATCAGTATATTCTAAAACAAGACTACAATCATCATAAAAATAAGCACACACTGGCTTTCCATATTTATTTATATATTTTTTTATTCTTTGTTTAAATTTTTCTCTATTCATATATATCCTCCTACAAAGTCATTATACTTTAATTATCTTTTTTAAGCAAGTTCATTTAAAAAATTATAATATATATATAGTTGTAATTAATATAACATATTATTTAAATATTTTATCTTAGTCTCTTCAATAATATCATCTGAGCTCATTTTCTTTATACTTTCAATTTCTTATACATTCCGTTTAAAGAGAGTCTTTAATATTTTATTATTTATTCATTTCTTCTTTGATAGCAGCTTGTACCACAATCTCATTTGAGATAAATAAAATTAAATTTATATAAATTTACTAATGACTAATGTCTTCAATACTATTTAATTATACCACTTTCATTTCAAAATTAAAACCTAGTTATTAAAACTAGGCTCTGAATGACCTAGGGCTTCAAAAGTTTCCTAGGCACTACTTATCATATAATATATCACTCTTGTATTTATTAAGTCAATAACTTTTATGACTTTTAATTATCTTCACCTATTTAAAATATATTATGTAATTTTTTTAAATTAAAAACTAAGATAAAATTGTGTTATCTTAGTTTATTCTTTTATTTATTATTGATAGCAGCTTGAGCAGCAGCTAGTCTTGCAATTGGTACTCTAAATGGACTACATGATACATAAGTAAGTCCCATTCTATCCCGAGTTTTGCAATTAAAGAAATTATAAAATATAAATAGACCTAGAAATTATCTAGGTTTTCTTTTGTCAAGTAT
>CANRDZ010000055.1 GCA_947629465.1 uncultured Bacilli bacterium
AAATTTTATTCAAAAACGAGAATATTTTCCCGTTAATGTTTAATTTTTTTTAAGACATTTTCCTAAATTATTGACACATAAAAAAATTAGGAATATATTTAATCAATAAAAAAAAGTTTATTGCAACTTTTCTTTTAAATTATTTATTCTTTCATTAAAATTTAAATCTTTACAAATGTATGAACCACTTACAATAATATCAATATTATATTCTCTTAAATAATTAATAGAATCATCATTTATACCGCCATCAATTCCAATTAAAACTTTGTTTTCTAAATAATTAATTTTATTTAAAACTTCTTTTATAAATTTTTGACCACCAGCTCCAGGATAAACACTCATAATTAAGCAATAATCAATTTTGTCTAAATAATTATCCACTATATGGACATCTTCATCTGGATTAATTGCTATGCCAACTTTAATATTATGTTTTTTTATAAAATTGATAGTTTCATCTATATTAGGAGTTCCATCTAAATGAATTGTGATAATATAAGGATTTAATTTAATTAATTCTTTTATATATTTTAAAGGATTATTAACCATTAAATGAATATCTAATAATTTATGTGTATCTTTTAATAAGTTAATTATTTCCTTAATTTCAAAATTTTTTGTTTTAACATATAATCCATCCATTAAATCAACATGGATTAAATCAGCATTACTATTATCAATTAATTTTATAGTTTCACTACTACTGAATTTACTTTTTAAAAAACTTACTGATATCATTTTACTCCTTCATAAATTTTAAATAATTGTCATATCTAGATTTTAAAATTTCATTATTATTTACTGCATTTATGATTTGACAATCTTTTTCTTTTTCATGAGAACAATTTTTATACTTGCATTCATATTTTCTAAATTCTATAAAACTGTTTTTTATTTCTTCTTTGCTATAATTATTAATATCAATTTGTGAAAAACCTGGAGTGTCAACTATATAAAAATTTTTAATTGCAAACAATTCAACAATTCTTGTTGTATGTTTACCTCTTCCTAAACTTTCTGATATTTCGTCTGTTTCTAAATTTAAATTTTTATCAAATTTATTAATTAATGTACTTTTTCCAGCTCCAGTTTGACCACATACAGTAACTATTTTATTTTTTAAATATCTTTTTAATTTAAAAATATTCTTATTAGTATAAACTTTAATACCTATTTTTTGGTAATATTTAAATATTTCGTTAAGTTTTTTTAATTCATTTCTGCTTACAAGATCTAATTTTGTTAAAACTATAACTGGTGTTATTTTATTAATAGTTATAATACTAATTAATTTATCTAAAAGAGTTAAATTCAAATCGGGTTTTTTAAGACTGGTTACAATTAAAGCTACATCAATATTAGATACCGGAGGTCTATTTAAAACATTTTTTCTTTCTAATATTTCATTAATAATCAATTTCTCGGTATCTACTAATACTTCATCTCCCACTAAAGGTTTAATATTTATGTTTCGAAACTTACCTCTTGATTTACATTCATAAATATCATTTTCAACTTTAACGGTAAAAGTATCACTAATTATTTTAATAATTAAACCTTTTTTTAACATAAGCCTTGTGTACATACATCATCATCATCTTGAATATCTGGGTCTTGTATATCTTCATCAACGCTATTAACATATATCCATATTTTGAAAGTAGCTCCTTTTGCAACAGTATCTCCAGCTGCTCTACTTTGACGATATATTGTTCCGTCTAAATTTTCATTACTTTCTGTTTTGGTAACTTGTAAAGTAACATTATGTTCTTTACAAAAATCTTCAACATCACTTAAAGTATAACTACCATCAGTAAAATCTGGATAAACAGTTCCTACCACTGCAATATATAATGTTATACTTTCTCCTTTTTTTAGACTTTCTCCTTCATTTATTGATTGTCTTACTATTTCATCTTGTTTAAATTTACTATCTGCCTCAACTGCTTCTTCTTCAATATTAACTACTAATCCTCTAGCTTCTAATGATCCTTTTACTTCTAAATAATTCTTTTTAGTATAGTCTTCAATTATAATTGTTTCATCTCCAGTTGAAATATATAGTTTAACTTCAGCACCTTTCTTTTTTTTCGTACCAGCATAAGGTGATGTTCTAACTACTTTCCCTACTTCTATATCTTTTGATGCTACTCCTTCTTGATCACTTGCAACAGCAAAGCCAGCATCTTGTAATATTTTTATAGCTTCACTAACTGTTTTATTTGCAACATCAGGAACAATTTTATCAGCAGTGGTATTAAATAACATAATTATTGCAAATACAAGGGTAACAACAATTACTAAACCTGTAAATATAGATGCTAATTTAATTAATATTTTATTTTGTTTTTTCAATTCGTCACCTGCTTCTTTACTGGTAATTTTTTTGGCTATTACTTCTTCTTTATTAATATTTTTATTATCTTCTTTTATTTGTTTTAAGACTTTTGTGTCATCAGATATTTCTTGATATTTTAATTTTATTTTTTCTTCATTTTTTCGTGTTTCATCTAAACATGTTTTTAAATCCTCATGCATTTCTCGCGCATCATTATATCTGTTTTTAGGATTTTTAGCTGTAGCTTTAATTATAATATTTTCTACACTTTGAGGAATATTTGGTAATTCTTCTCTTATACTAGGAAGTGGTTCTTTTAAATGCTTTAAAGCTATTTCAACAGCATTTTCACCTTTAAATGGCAATTTACCAGTTAATAATTCATAAAATAAAATTCCAATAGAATATATATCGCTTTGTAATGTAGCTCCTTTACCATTTGCTTGTTCGGGAGGTAAATAATGAACACTACCCATAACTGAATTTGTTTGAGTAAGTTGAGTTGAATTCATTGCCATAGCAATTCCAAAATCAGTTATTTTAACTAATCCATTTTCTAAAATCATAATATTTTGAGGTTTAATATCTCTATGAATTATATAGGAATCATGCGCTACCGATAAACCATCAGTAATTTGCATTACAATATCAACTGCTTCAGTAACTGTTAATTTTCCTCGTTTTTTTATTAGTTGTTTTAAATGCTTTCCTTCAATATATTCCATTACTATATAATATTCGCCATTATCTTCACCAACATCATAGACTTCAACAATATTAGGATGAGATAAAGATGATGCCGCTAAAGCTTCTCTTTGAAAACGTCTTACAAACTTTTCATCGCTTGCCAGATCTCCTCTTAATACTTTAATGGCAACGTTTCTATCAAGAATAGTATCATAGGCTAAATAAACATTAGCCATACCACCTTCGCCAATACTTTTTACAATTTGATATCTATCACTAATTTTTTGCCCTTTCATAATCATTACTTAATCACCAATCCTAGTCAAATATGCAACGGAAATATTATCTGTTCCACCACGTGCATTACATTTTCTAATTAATCTTTCTATTTTTTCATCCTCTTCTAATTCTTCATCATCTAATACTTTTTCAATTTGATCTATTGTTAACATATTTGTTAATCCATCACTACATAGTAATACAGAATCAATTTCTTCCATATCAATAACTTCAAATATATCTAAATCAACTTTTTCAGCTGCTCCTAAAGCTCTCATTAAAACATTTTTCTTTGGATGAGTCAAAGCTTCATCTTGTGTTAAGTTACCAGCATCAACTAATAAATTAACTAATGTATGGTCTTTAGTTACTTTATGAATTTTTCCTTTTTTCATAACAAATCCAGATGAATCTCCTATATTGCCAAATATTAAGTAATTTTTTGTATATAAAGCTACTACAATAGTAGTTCCTAATCCTTTAGAATCTTCATTTTCTTCACCATAAGTTAAAATCAAATTATTTATTTCACTAACGTTATCATTAAGCCAATTAATTGCATCTAATTTTGAACCCATACTAGGCGTTTCATTAAATCTTTTACCTAAATGAGAAACAACTATACTTGAAGCAACTTCACCTTTTCTATGTCCACCCATACCATCCGCTACTACAAGTAAATATTCATCACTAGCATTTTTTAAAATTGTAACACTATCTTCATTATGACTTCTAACTTTTCCTGAATCAGTCATATAATATGCTTTCATCTTACACCTCTTTACTTCTAAGTTGTCCACAAGCTCCACTAATACTTCCCCCAAATTCTTTCCTTACCGTAGTGTTTATGCCACATTTTAGCAATATATTCTTAAAATTATTTATTCTCTTACTTTTTTTAAATTCAAAATTATTTGTTTCATTATAGGGAATCAAATTTACGTAAACATTCATCCCTTTTAAAATGCTTGCTAATTCATATGCACATTCATCACTATCATTAACCATATTAATCATAACATACTCTATAGTAACTCGTCTATTATTTTTTTCTAAATATTTTTTAATAGCATTAAGCGTTTGACTAATATTATACACTTTATTTATTGGCATAATTTTATTTCTTATTTCATCATTCGGAGCGTGTAGTGAAAGAGCTAAATTAACTTGTAAATCCAAATTAGCAAACTCTAATATTTTAGGAACTATTCCACATGTTGAAACAGTAATATGTCTAGCTCCAAGAGCAAGAGCTTTGGGATGATTAATTATTTTAATAAAATTAATAACATTTTCATAATTATCAAAAGGTTCTCCAATTCCCATAATTACTACTCTATCAATTCTTATATTTTCTCTTTTTTCAATTAAAATAATTTGTTCAACCATTTCATATGTTTCTAGATTACGTATTTTTTTAAGACGACCACTTTCACAGAATTTACAACCCATATTACATCCAACTTCACTAGATATACATAAAGAATAGCCATAATCATGATGCATTAATACTCCCTCGATATAATTATTATCTAATAGTTCAAATAAATATTTTTTAACATCTATTCCTTCTTCTACTTTTTTAATCTTTATTAAGTTTAAATTAAAATCTTTTTTTAATTGTTCTCTTAATTCTTTTTTTATATTAGTAAAATTATCAATATTAAATTCTCGCTTTTTATATACCCACTCAAAAACTTGAGAAGCTTTAAATTTCTTTTCCCCAAGATTAATAAAATATTCTTCTAATTCATTAATTTTTAATCCATATAAATTCTTCATAATTATATTTTACTATAAAAAGTTATATTTGTAACATTTTTATTAAAAAATCAGACATATTTATTATATGTCTGTGTGGTTATGTTTTAACGTCTTTTACATCTGACACATTGACTAAAAAGAACTTTGTTAAGTAATATTACTTAACAAATTGATTATAACATATTAATTACATATACGCAATAAAAATGTCCGAATAAATACACAAAACAATATAACTTTATATTTAACATTTATAATACTTGAATAAGGGATGTTAAGTATGAAGTATATTAAATATTTAAGAGAAAGCAAAAATCTTAAACAAGAAGATGTTGCTAATTTATTAGGCATTAAACGTTCAACTTATACTTCATATGAAATTGAAAGAGATACTATTCCATTAAAACATTTAAATAAATTATGTAATTATTTTCATATTTCTATCGATTATGCTTTAGGTTTAACTAATATTAAATATTATAAAAATGCTAAAAGTGAAATTAATATTGAAATATTTATGAAAAGAATTAAGGAATTAAGAAAAAATAATAAATTGTCTCAATTAAAAATTGCTGAAATTTTAAATATTTCAAGAAGTACTTGGACAGGTTATGAATATGGTAAATATCAAATATCAACTTTATTGCTACTTGATATAGCAAAAAGATATCAAGTTTCTATTGATTTCTTACTTGGTAAAATTGATAAAAATATGTTAAATTTTAAACAAAAAATTAAATAAATATATTCCTAGTATTTATTTTATATTAAAACCCGAACTTTTTCAATTAATTGTTAACTTCTGGTGCCCTAAAAGGAAGGGGTACGACAACTTTTATTTAATAACTATAATCATATATATGATCTACACCTAATTCCTGTAATTTATAATATTTTTTGAGTACTAACCCAATTTCTTTTATATTATCATCTGGATATTTAGTCATTAATATATCATCCATAATTTTTAGTTCTACTGGTTCTAAATCATAGCCTACTATTCTAAAGACAAAGTTATTATAAGCATCAAATAAATATTCATCGTTATTATCCTTTAAAGTAACAACTACATGATTAGCTGTAAGAGGTGTCGCCCTATGCCAAGTATCTGTTTCATCAACTTTTACATATAATAAAATTGAATTAAAACCTAATATTTTCATGATATCATTTATTAATAAATTTATATGCCGGCAACATCCTATTCCATACATAACTTGTGCTCCTTCAGCCATATTAGGTAAATTTAAGTAATTAAATGATGATGAATACTTCATGTTGCTATTAAAACTGAAGCGTCCATCTTTAAGTAATTTAACTATTATTGAATAACAATCCAAACTGTCTTTTATACAATGACTTTGTATATCTTCTTTTAAAGATTGTAAAAATTTTTGATAACAATTATTAATTATTAATTTATCATTCTCTGTTAAATACAACATTTTACCTTATCTCCTAAAATTATATAGAAAA
>CANRDZ010000056.1 GCA_947629465.1 uncultured Bacilli bacterium
TATGAAACACCAACGGGTAGAATAATAGTTGAAAGTTATCTAGGTAAAAATAAAGATGAGAAATCATATTTTTCAGAAGGGGCAGTAAATGTAGATCCCTATATTGCTTGTTTATATTATGCAGCTGATAGAAAATATAATATTGATAAAGTTTTAAAATATATAAACGATGGCTATTATGTAATATTAGATCGTTATACAACATCAAATTTAGCTCATCAAGGCAGTAAAATAAAAGATAAAGATGAAAGATTTAATATGTATCAATGGATTGATAAATTAGAATATTGGTTATTAAAATTACCTAAACCTGACAAGACAATATTTCTTCATGTTCCATATGAATATTCATTAGAATTAAAGAAGAATAGATCTTATTTAGATGAAAATGAAAAAGATGAACAATATTTAAAGTTATCAGAAGAAGCATATATTGAATTATCTGAATTATACAATTGGGACAAAGTGGAGTGTGTTAAAGACAATAAAATTAAATCTATAGAAGATATAAATGATGAAATAATTAATATAGTAGAAAATATAAAAGTAGATTAAAATTCTTAATCTACTTTTAATTCACTATATATTGATAAATCAAAGGCATGTTGGGTTAATTCAATTTCTGAAAGTTTCTTTGTATCGATTAAGAAAAAGTTATCATCTAAGATATTACTACCATCTGATGTAACAGGATCATCCCATGTTAAGTCTAAATTAAGCCACTGTCCATTTATATAAACTGCATTCCAGACATGATTAATACTAGATACTTTGTAACTTTTTATATTTAACTCTTCTAAAAACAACTCCATAGCATCAGTATATCCACCACATAAACCATAGCCTTCTATTAAAGGACCATAGGCAATATCAGATTTATAATTTACGATATTATTATCACTACGATTTGAATCATATTTAGTATTATTATTTATATAATCATGAACTTTTTTAATATTATCATAATTACTTAATTTATTATCAAAAACATTATTTTTAATAGAGTTAACTTTTTCTTTTATCTTTTTAATTTCACTATCTTTATAACTTTTATTAATTTTAATAGTTACTTTTCCTAAAGAATCATATTCAGTTTCAATATTTTTAAAACCATTAAAAGGATGAACAAAATTATTTATATTTGATAAAGTAGCTTGATCATTAGCTAAATCATCTATTTCATTTAGACATTCTTTATACTCACTAGGACAGTAAAAGGTAAACTCATCTTTTCCAGCATTAATAGCAGTATAATAAATATTTAAAATATCTTGTCGATCTTTTGGTGAAAAATTATCAGTATTTTGAACAAATTCAAAATCATAATCACGATAATACTCATTTTTATCACCAATACTTACAACTTCACTGCCAATTTTTAAAAATAATTTATTATATATTTTAATTAATTCTTCTTTTTTATAAATAGTAATTCCAAGTAGAACAAGTAAAATTATTAAGATGATAAACTTCTTCATATAACCTCCAGATTATTATATTAATTACTACTTAATTTTATAACAATTTACATTTAATGTAAATAAAAAACCAACTTATAGTTGATTTTTACATAGCATTTTTCATTTTAGTTAATCTTGATTTTAAACGAGCTGCTTTATTTTTATGAATTTTACCAGCAGAATATGCTTTATCAATTCTTTGAATTGCGATATTTAACTTATTACTTGCTTCTTCTTTGTTACCTTCTTTAACTTCTTTTTCAAATTTTTTAATTGCTGTTCTCATACTTGAAATAATTAAAGTATTAACATTAGCTTTTTTTGCATTAGAACGAACACGCTTTTTAGCACTTGCAATATTTGGCATTTTTTCACCTCACTTTTTGTAAACATATTAATTTTATCAAATAATAAATAAAAAATCAATAATTTTTTATTATTTGTAAATATTATAAATAGGTGATTATTATGCATACAATAGATCTTAAAAATTTCAATATAAGAACAGATTTAATTATTGATGAGGATTACTATAAAAATTCATCATCTAATAATTATATAAACAGTAATAAAGTAGGTAATGTAGTAATTGAAGAGATTAATATAACTAAAGATATGTGCAAATTATTTAATAAAAAAGAAGGTATATATAAGACAATAATATTTGATGATGTTACAGATAAAAATAATTATAAAGAAGTAGAGAAGGTATTTATTGATACTTTGAAAAAAACATTAAAAGAAATCAATATAAAAGATTCATCTTCAGCCTTGATAGTAGGACTAGGAGATTCACTAGGACCTAAAGTAATCGATAATATATTAGTTACAAGACACTTATTTAATATTGGAGAAGTAGAAGAAGGTTATAGATCAACAACATCTTTTAAACCAGGTGTTACAGGCTCAACAGGTATAGAAACTCAAGAAGTAATCTCATCTATTGTAGAAGTTGTTAAACCTGATTTTTTAATTGTAATAGATGCCCTTGCATCATCTTCTATTGATAGATTGAATAAAACTATTCAAATAACTACATCTGGTATTAATCCAGGTAGTGGTATTGGAAATAACAGAAAAGAATTAAGTACGGAAACATTAGGAATTAAAGTTATCGCGATAGGAATACCAACTGTTGTAGATGCAACTACTATAGTAAATGATACTTTTACTTATATGTTAAAACAGTTAAGTTATAAAATAGATAATATAAATAATAATAAATTAAAATTAGCACCTAATAGTATCATAAATTATAAAGAACATAATAATAGTCTCACTAAAGAAGAAAAAGAAAAAGTCCTTGGTATGATAGGTACTTTAAATGAAGAAGAATTTAAAAATTTAATATATGAAGTATTAGTACCAATTAATTCTAATTTAATGGTTACTCCAAAAGAAGTTGATTTTGTAATTGAAAAATTATCTTTATTAGTTTCATCTGGAATAAATAAAACACTTCATAAACAATTTAATCCGACAAATTAATTACTAAATATATATTAATATATAATTGGTGATTAATATGAAAAAAAGATTTAAAACAAAGAGAAGAAAATTAAAGTTTAAATACAAATTTATATTTTTTCTCTTTTTCTTTTTATTAGGTATATTTATAAGTTATAAAGTATTAGAAAATACAACTAAAAAAATAGATGATAAAGAACTTGTTCAAATTCTATTAAATAAATCAAATCACCATAATAGTATAGTAAGGAAAGTATTTAAAAAATTAAATATGTCTGATATTGCCGTTGATATTATAGATAATAATTATAAGAAATTAGTAGTAAATAATACTAAAAATAAAAGTGCAGTGAAAAATACTAATTCTAATGAAAAGATAAAAAATGATTATTCTGATCCTCTAATATATCTTTATAATACTCATCAAACAGAAGAATATAAAGCTAGTAATTTTATTGAATATAGTGTGGGACCTACTGTTTTAATGAATGACTATATACTAGAAGATGTATTTAATAAAAATAATTTAAAAACTATTACGGAAGAGGGGAAGATAAAAGATATTTTAAATATAAATGGTTGGAATTATTCAAAAAGTTATAATGCTAGTAGAATTTTAATGGAGTCTGCAAAGTCAAATAATCCATCATTAAAATATTTTATTGATGTACATAGAGATAGTCTAAAACATGATGCTACTACAGTACAAATAAATGGAAAATCTTATGCTAAGGTAATATTTTTAATTGGATTAGAAAATCCTAATTATGAGAAAAATTTAGAGTTCACAACAAAAATAAATAATAAAATTAATGAATTATATCCAACTCTTTCAAAGGGTATATACAAAAAAGGAGGAGAAGGAGTTAATGGAGTTTATAATCAAGATTTTTCAGAATATACTATATTAATAGAGATTGGGGGACCAGAAAATACAGTAGATGAAGTCTTAAACTCTACACTTGCATTTGCACAATGTTTTATGGAGGTGATTAAATCTGATGAAGGCTAATAATATTGTAAAAATAGTGCTAGTATCATTAGTATTGTTATTTATAGGATTATATATAAGTCAAATATCGGGTTATTATGAATATACAAATAGTAAAAAGAATGTTTTAACAGAAGAGGCCATACAAAGATTTGAAAAAGATGTTAAAGAAGGGAAAAATATAGAAGCAAAAAATTATCTAGAAGAACAGAAAAATTATAATAATAAAGCCTCAAGACTAGGAATTAAAGTATCTAATATAATAGAAAAAGGTTTTAACAAATCAATGAATTATATATTTAAAGAAATAAATAAAGCTATTTCTGATTAAGTTTTATTTTGTAATAACATCTAAGGTATTTAGTTACAGATCAACTAATCATATTTACATGAAGATTTAAAATTCTAATATAAAAAGAATATAATTAATTGACAAATAAAGTAAGTAATTGATATAATATAGCCAGTTTTTTGTATAAATATGTTTAATTTAAGGGGGAATAATTATGGCATATGAAGGACATTGTGGTAAATGTGTTGAATTTCAGTTTTTTGGTGAAAATAAAAAAGGATATTGTAATTGGTACCATACTTATTATTTTCCAACTGATACATGTACTCATCAAAAGAATATGTATGAAAAAAATCCATCAGGATGTTTTTTAACAACTATGATTTGTAACGTATTAGGATATGATGATGATTGTTTTGTATTAAATAAATTACGAAATTTTAGAGATAATGTAATGCAAAAAGATGAAAAATATAAAGATTTATTATTAGAATACGATCTAGTTGGACCAAGAATTGCCGAATATATAAAAGCAGATAATAAAAATACTACTTTGTGGGATAATATATATAATTTATATATAGTACCTACTACTAACTATATAATGGAAAAAAATTATTCAGAAGCAGTAAATAAGTATAGACAAATGTATGATTTATTGAAAGAGTATTACTGTGTTGAAGATATCTCTTATGATGAAATAAAAAAAGATTATGATCAATCAAGAGCAGGTCATGGTAAAGTAATGATAAAGAAAAATAAAAACGCCTTATAAATTTGATATGAACCCCGTTTCTTGGACATAGAAACGAGGTTTTTATATGAGTAAATTAAGTTATGAAGATAAAATTAATATATACTATAAAAAGAAAAATGGACAAACCAGAAAATCAATTGCTAATGAATATAAAATAAAACAAGCTAGTGTTCAATACTTAGTAAGATTAATAGATAAAAATGGATTTGAAGTATTAAGAACAAATAAAAATAAATACTATACTTCATATCAAAAAGAACAAATAATCAATAGAGTTTTAATTAAAAATGAAAGCATATTATCAGTAGCAATTGATGAAGGTTTACCAAGCTCTGGAATGTTAGTAAATTGGATTAAAAAATATAAAGAAAACGGTTATAATATAGTTGAGAGAAAGCGAGGGCGAAGACCAACTATGAAAGTAACCAAGAAAAAAGAGAAAGAAACAAAAGATGAAACAATAAAAAGATTAGAAGAAGAAAATATATATTTAAAGGCGGAATTAGAATACTCAAAAAAATTGAGAGCCGTTGTTCAAGCAAGGAAGAATCGACAACAGAAGAAAAAGTAACTGTTGTAAGTGAACTTCGGCATACATATTCATTAAAGATTCTTCTAAAAGTATCAGGTTTAGCTAAATCAGTATATTATTATACTTTATCTAAAATAGATAAAGATGATAAAAATATTGAAATAATAGAGAAAATAAAAGAAATATTTTTCTATCATAAGGAAAGATATGGATATCGAAGAATAACATTAGAACTTAAAAATCAAGGTTATAATATTAATCACAAGAAAGTATATAGATTAATGATTAAGTTAGGATTAAAACCATTAAAAAGAAATAAAAGAAAATACTCATCATATAAAGGAACGGTTGGTAAAATAGCAGATAATTTAATTAAAAGAGATTTTAATGCTGAAAGTCCAAATCAAAAATGGTATACTGATGTAACAGAGTTTAATCTACGAGGTGAAAAATGTTATTTATCACCAATATTAGACGGATTCAATGGTGAAGTAATATCTTACAATACTTCAAAATCACCTAATCTAGAACAAATAAATGATATGCTTAATAAAGCATTTGATAAGAATAATAATCTTGAAGGATTAATATTTCATTCAGACCAAGGATGGCAATACCAACATCAGTCATATCAACAAAGATTAAAAAATAAAGGAATAAAACAAAGCATGTCAAGAAAAGGAAATAGTATTGATAATGGAATGATGGAAAATTTCTTTGGTATTTTAAAGACAGAAATGTTTTATGATCAAGAAGATAAATATGAAACCTTAGATGATTTAATGAAAGCAATAGATGACTATATTTATTATTATAATTATGATAGAATTAAAGTAAAATTAAAAGGACTGTCACCCGTTCAATTCAGGTTACAATCCTTGAATAATTAAACTGTCCAACTTTTGGGGTTCAGTTCA
>CANRDZ010000057.1 GCA_947629465.1 uncultured Bacilli bacterium
TGTCTCACCCGCATAGCGGGTGGATTTATTCCACGACCTTTCTGGTCGTGGCAATTCTGATGAATTGCTTATTAAAATAACAAACTGAATTTATCCAGTTTGTTAATTACTAAATGGCGTCCTTGGGCAGATTCGAACTGCCGGCTTATCGCTTAGGAGGCGATTACTCTATCCATCTGAGTTACAAGGACATTTATATTCCCTTATATTGAGGGAATATATAAATTTTTTCTACTTAAATTCTTTTTTCATAAAATCTATAATTTCATCACATATTTTATTTATTACTTCTATATTTTTTCCTTCTAACATGACTCTAATAAGATTCTCTGTTCCACTTGGTCTTACTAATATTCGTCCTTCACCATTTAATTTTAAGGTGCATTTTTCGATATAGTCTTGAATTTCTTTATTATTTTGATAATTATCTCTATTTTCTTTTGAAACTTCTAAATTTTTTAATACTTGTGGATATTTTTCCATAATACTAGCTAATTCTTTTAAACTTTGCTTTTTTTCTTGCATTATATTTAATATTTGAATAGCAGTTAATTCACCATCACCTGTTGTAGCATAATTTTTAAATATTATATGACCACTTTGCTCACCACCTAATATATAGTTATTTTCTATCATATTTTGAAGAACATAGCGATCACCAACTTTAGTAGCTATAAAATTTATTTTTTCTTTTTCACAATATTTATTCAAACCTAAATTTGACATAACTGTTCCCACTATTGTATTGTTTTTTAACAATTCTTTTTCTTTTAAACTTTTGCTACAAATTGCTAAAATTTTATCACCATCTACTACGTTACCTTCATTATCTATCATAAGGCAACGATCTGCATCGCCATCAAAAGCAATTCCACAATCTAAATTGTTTTCTATAACAAATTTTTGCAATGCTTCTAAATGAGTGGAACCAGCATTTAAATTAATATTAAATCCGTCTGGTTTATTATTTATTATTTTATAAGAGGCATTTAATTTGCTAAATAATAATTCAGCTGTTTTATATGCCGCTCCATTAGCTGTATCAATACCTATTTTTAAACCTTTTAAATCTCTATCAATAGTGCTTACTAAATAAGATACATAATCATCAATAGCATTTTCGGCGATTTTATAAGTTCCTACTTCATTAACATTTTTATTTAATTGAAATTCGTTAATTAAATTTTCTACTTCTTCTTCTAAATTATCATCTAATTTATAACCATATTCATTAAATACTTTAATGCCGTTATATTCGCTTGGATTATGACTAGCTGATATTACAAAACCGCCATCAGCATTATATCTTTTTATTAAATAGGCTACAGCTGGAGTTGGAATTATTCCTAAATCAATTACATTAACTCCTTCACTTAAAATACCACTTGCTAATGATAGTCTTAAAGCATCTTTTGATATTCTCGTGTCACTTCCAATTAAAAGGGTTATATTTTTTTTGCTTCTTTTTAAAATTTTAGCTGTACATGCGCCAATCTTCATAGCAAGATCAATTGTAAGTTCGCTACCTACAATGCCTCTTACTCCATCTGTTCCAAATAATTTGCCCATTAATTAATCTCCTTCTTTATAATTTTATCCATACTTTTAACGATGGAATCACCAGGTATTACTCCTCTTACACTTGTTAGAGGATAAACATTAGTATTAGGTAAAATTATTGTTCCAGGATTTAACACAGAATTACATCCTATTTCAACATTGTCTCCTAAAAAGGCTCCAATTTTTCTTAATCCAGTTACTATTTCTTCAGTACCGTTTTTTATAATAATGTTTTTTTTATCACTTTTTAAATTAGAAATTATAGATCCTGCTCCCATATGAGAATGGGCTCCTAAAATAGAATCACCTACATAACTAAAATGAGGAACTTGAACATTATCAAAAAGAATTGCATTTTTTATTTCACAAGAATTGCCAAAAACAACATTTTTACCTATTATAGCACTTCCTCTTATAAATGAATTACATCTGATTTCTGCTCCATCATCAATAATGCAAGGACCATGTATTTCAGCAGAATCACTTACTTTTGCATTTTTATGAATCCAAATATTTTCATTAACTAATTTATAATCTTCACCTAAACTATTACCTAATTTAATTATATAATCTTTTATGTTTTTTAAAACTTCAAATGGATATTCAAATGATATAATAAAATCATATGCTATACTTTCTGAACTTTTAAAAATATCTTTTGTTTTCAATCTTTTCACCATTCCTTTGCAGTATCTTTATTATAACATCAGCAAAGAAAAAAGAAAAGATTTCTCTTTTCTTAATCTCGAGCTTTAAAAATTATCGTAAATACAAAGGAGAATACAACTACACTTACTATAGCGATACCTGATGAGCATAATAAATTAGAAAATAATCCTAAAATGCCACCTTCAGTATAACCAGCAATTCCAGCCGAATACAACATATGGCCAAAATTTGAAATAAGAATTGTTGCTCCTGCTCCACACCAAGCCACTATTTTATCATATATTCCTAAAAATGATAAAATTGCTCCAATAACTGTTACACTACTCGTAATGTGTCCTGGTGTAAGTTTCGTATTATCTAAAACCAATTGGCAAATAAGACACACGGTTCCGGCAAACAAGAAAGCTTTAAAATACATTATAATACCTCCAAACTTACTGCATGAGCTATGGCTGGGATTGGACTTTTTTGATTAACAAAAGTTTTACTATGGAGAGCACCAGTACCAATAATTAATATTTTTTTATATTTATTCATAGGCATGATTTTATTAAATAAAACTAATGGTAAACATGCGGGTCCAGATCCTCCAGCATACACTTCTTGACTTTTTACGTATAGTTCACATCCAGCATCTAAATGTTTTTTTATTTTTAAATTATATTTCTTATCTGCATATTCTTTAAAAATTGTACTACCTATACATCCTAAATCACCTGTTAAAATTAAATCATAGTAGTCAATATCTCTTTTTAAATCATTTAAATGCTCATATAAAGTTCTAGCTGCTGCGGGAGCCATAACTGCACCTAGATTATTAGCATCCATTATTCCCATTTCTGTAACTTTACCTATTGTAGCTGATTCTATTTTTATTTTGCCTGTTTCTTTTCCTACAAGAGTACTAATAGCTGCAGTTGATGTAAATGTAGCTGTATGAGGTCTTGGAGCCCCATATTCAATTGGGTAACGGAATTGTTTTTCTGCTCCTAAATTATGACCACTTGTAATACTTATTACTTTTTTTAAATTTTTATCACTTAAAAACATACTGCCAATAATTAAACTTTCGGGAAATGTTGCACAAGCACTATATATTCCGATAAGAGAGATTGGAATATCCATCGCAGCATAGTTAGTTGCAGTTATTTGATCTAATAAATCGCCACCTACTAAAATATCAATATCATTATTTGTTAAATGATTTTTTTCTAAAAGTCTTTCCATAACTACTCTTTGCATTTTAGCTTCGGCTTTTTCAAAAGTTTTTTCACCGTAATAATAATCATCCATTTTAAGGTCAATTTTCTTTAATTTACTGTTACTTTCTAAAGGACCAGTGACAGTAAACCAATCATTTAAATAAATATTATTAAATTTCAAACTAGCCATATATTACCACCTTTAAAATACATAAGAAGAATGCACTTACAATACCATATAAAATTACAGAGCCAGCTAATTTAAATATATTTGCCCCTATTCCAGTTACTAATCCATCTTTTTTATAATCTAAAGCAGCACTTTGAACACTATGAGCAAAGCCAGTTGTAGGTATAATTAAACCACATTTTGCTTTGTTAACCCAATTATCAAATTTGCCAAGTGCAGTCATAAATGTAGAAAATAGAATTAGAATAAATGATAACCACATACATGAATCTACTCTGGCTAAGCCAAATGATTCCATTAAGATATTAATTATAACTTCACCAATAAAACCTAGTAATCCTCCTACTAAAAAGGCTACAATAGCATTTCTAAATTTAGGTTCTTTTGGTGATAATTCTTTTACTAGCTTTTGATATTCAGTTTTATTCATTATTTTCACCATTTTTATTATGATGAAAAATGATTTAATTTATACTATAATGTTAAATATTCTCTTAATTTATCAATGCTTTTTTTCTCATATCTTGAAACCATTACTTGAGTCATGTTAAGTTTTTTAGCAACTTCACTTTGAGTTAAATCTTCAAAATATCTAGATTTTATAATATTTTTTTCATCTTCTGTTAAGACTTCAAAACTATCATCAATAAGTATTTTAGTATCTAAATCATCGTTTTTTCCTAAACATTCATATAAACATTTATCATCATTTTCTTCATTATCTAAAGATAATATTATATTAGCACTACTACATGCATAATTAATATCATCTAAATTTAAATTTAAAAATTCTGATAATTCTAAATTACTAGGTATTTTCCCTATTTTTTGAGCAATCGTATAACGGGCTTCTTCTATTTTTTTATATAAATTTAAGATATCTTTACTTATTTTAATATTTTTATTATTAGCAAGAGTATACATTTCGCCAAAAATATAATCATAAGCATAGCTTGAAAATTTAGTTGTTCCATTTTTACGATAATTTTTTATAGCTTTTAAAAGCCCTACTACACCAGCTTGATATAAATCATTCTTATCAATGCCATAAAAATGATTGGCTATTTTCCATATCATTTTTTCATTATCTTTTAAAATCTTATCATAATCCATCCTTTTACACCTCAATTAATTTTATTATTTCCTTCTCTGAAGTCCATTTTTTTAGATGTAATCGTTTTAGTTTTAACTCAAATTCTTTATTTAATCCACATAAATATAATTTTCCTTTGTTGCATTTAACTATACATTTAGTATTGATTAAGGAAGTTATTCCAGCTTCATCAATTTCTTTTACTTTTTCTAAATTTATAATGACTTTCTTTAATTGATGTTTTTTTATTACTGGAACAATATAATTATTAATTTTATGACTATTTTTTCTTGTTAAATCACCAATTAATCTTATAAAAAATATTCCTTTTTCATATTCTAAATCCATTTTTAACATACATTCACCTGCTATTATAATATAGAACATATTTTTTTAAATTTAAACAAGTTCGACAAATGATTTCAAAAGATAACAAAAGAGAGAAATAAATTCTCTCAAAGATTAAGTCTATGAAGGTTTTAACGAGTTTTCCTTCTCGGGTTAAGCTTGAACGATAAATGGATCAGATGATGTTCCTGAACCACTACTAATTTTTGAAGTTGATTTTATATAGAAGGTTGGAAAGGCACGTTCTATTCCAGAGTGTGGCATACCGAAGTCAGTAATAGAATAATTAACACACTGCTCTGGGTCTTCATCGGCATAAATGCAGTCTACCGAATATACGTAAGTATAAACATCTACCTCCCATTGATCAAGATGACTAGCATCAATCATCCAAGAATAGGCCGTCCAAAGAAAATCATCACCGTATCCCGCATCATAAAGATAGCCTCCGTCATCTAGCCAAACATTTTCACAATGATAATTAATTTCATCATTTAAACAGTCGGCGTAAATACCTGATGCATAATCTAATGAATAAGCATAATAATAATCATGAAGGTAAAGTAATCCAATTTTAGCATTTACTCTTTCTGATTGGTTCCATGGTTCTGTAACCCAGCCAGATAAAGTATAATGATAATGAGGAGTGACTCCAGTTTCCATTAAAAATATATTATTAGCATCTCCTTCAGCCCCTATCGCTCCTTGCCACCAAAGATGATCAGAAATTTTTTGATACCAAATGCTTGATGAAGACATATATGGATAATCTTTACTATCTACAAAAATATTTGTATCACCAGCTTCTCCAGCCTCTGTTCCACCACTTAAACCATTTAATCTTTTAAATAATTCAGATTCCGACCAATGTGGATCAAGTTCTTTTTCATACCAATAGAATAGAATATTTTCACCTTCTTTTACTGCAGTATTTTTTATAACTTTTATCTCGCCTTCTTCAGTTACCCCTATTATTCGATACATATATTCACTATTTTCTGTACAATCTGTTTTAGCATTATTATATCCAAAGCAAATATAATTATCGACATCTCCTTTTCCACCGACAAACCGGTACATATCTCCTAAAACTACTGTACTTAATCCCCTAGGATTTTTACTTTGAACATATTTTCCAATTGAATTTGATTCAGTTTTGATTTTTTTACTTGTTTCTGTATATCTTCCTGATACATCGGTTACTCTTCCTGTTACTGTGTATTCTGTATCTTCTTCTAATCCACTATCGATTGTACATGTTCCATCATCACTTGCTGTAAACCATTTCCCATTTCC
>CANRDZ010000058.1 GCA_947629465.1 uncultured Bacilli bacterium
ATTGGAATATAATTAGATATACATTTTTATATAGTGGTATTACTCTTGTTATAGTTTCTATTATTCTTGAATTATTCAAATTTGATAAATAAAATAAATTGAAAGATTAAGATATTATGATTTTTACAAATTATAATTTGTATGATTAAGATTATCAAGTAAAATTTTCGGTGGTATTTAGGGGACTAATTGTTAAAAAGTTTAGTAATTCAATTTAATTTAAAATGAACAAAAATATTAAAAATAAATAAAAAACAAAAAAGTACGAAACTTTTATGTCCATGAAGCTAGGTTAAAAACCTAGCATTTTTGTTTTAATAATGGTTTTCAATACCTTTATTTGATTCTGATATAAATAAATTTTGTATTTATAATGGCTCTAATATTTGTAAACTAATAGTCGATATTATATTTATATATTTTATAGTATAATTGATTTGAGGTGAAAGATTATGGATAATAATAAAATTGGAAAACATATTGCATCTCTTAGAAAAGAAAAAAAGTTAACTCAACAGCAACTTGGTGATAAATTGTTTGTAACTGATAAAGCAGTTAGCAAATGGGAACGAGGATTAAGTTTACCAGATATTACTATTCTCGAAAGATTGGCTGATGAATTAGGTACAGATATTTATGGTATTTTACAAGTTGAGAAAAAAAATAATTTAGATATTGAAAAAATCTTACACGAAGAAAGAAGTAAAATTAAAAAGCAATTGAATAAAAAATTAATGATATATATATTACCAATTATTTTTATTGTCATCATTGTTTTATATAAATTAATTCCTTTTGGTTATGACATAGAACATGTTAGATATAATCATACTGAGGATAAATTAATAAATCTAGGTGTTCCTAAATTTTCTTTTTTAATGAAAAATAATGAGAATAGTTATTCTTATAAAAATTTTAGAGGAAAAAGTATTTTGACAAGTGAAGTAAAAAGTTATCTAAATACTTTAGAACATATTTCTTGCAATAATACTACATATTTTTATGATGTTGATGCTAATATTACTATTATTGATTATTCTGTTAGAGGAAATATAATTTATAATACTATTTCTTATAATATTAGAAATGGTAATTATTGTAATAATTGGCAAATAGAAGAATATTCTAAAAGATTAGGAAATTTAAATGCATTTCATACTTTATATACTGAACAATCAAATTTAATGGTATATTTTTTACCCAGTTTAAAAATTGAAAACAATAGAAATGAATGGGTCGCTAATTTAGATATTTATTATAATGATGGAAAAACTAAAAAAGTAATTGAGAGATCATCTGGAACATTTGAGATTATAAATGATGAATTGATTTATTATAGAACTAAAATTATGGAACGTGAAAATGATATAGAAATACCCAATGTTTCAAATTTTGTTATAAAAGAACAGAAGTTAATACTAAAAGAAAATTATTTAAAAGATTATGAAAAAAGTATAACTTTAAAATAGGTGATGAAGATGAAGAAAATGTTTAATGAGATAAAAAAGAATATATTTATTTGTGATTTACTTTTTATTGGATTTAATATACTGATTAATTTTATTTTATATTTAATGAATATAAGATTTAGATTATGGGTTATTATTCTGATACTTTTAATATCTATCATTGGATTTATAGTTGGTATCTTTCAACAAATATATTTATATTCTAATAATAAAAAGAGAGTTGTATTTTTTTCATTATTAGGAACTATAGCTATAATAGTACTCATTTCTATTTTTATGCCAATTATAAGCTTTGTAACTATTTTTAGTTATAGACCTGAACATACCACAACTCTAGATAATAAAAAATATGTTGCAGTTGTTTCTTCTTTTCTTCATGTAGATGTCGATTATTATGATTATTATGGCTTTCTTTTAATGGGAACAAAAGTAAGAGTACATGGTGATTTTGGCAAAGGCGGATATGATCCTTTTGATAAGCCAAATATTCCAGATGGAGTTGAATACACATATTATGATAATAACGGAAAGATAAAATCAAAAAGAGCAGAAATTTTTTTTAAAGATGAAAATGGAAATATAATTGATAAAAATAATTATGATATAAACATAGATGACTCTAGTAATTTTAATGAAAATGATAACTATTTATTACCAGAGAATGAAGAAGTACTATATGAAAAGAAATTTGATGAAACGATATTAAGATTTGGTAAAGTTGATAATGTATTAGGACAAAATATGTTAGTCAATGTTTTAAGAAGTAAAGATAATGGTAAAAATTTTTATGTTGTGTCCGATGATGTAATACAAGTAAGTAATGATGCAAAATTTGTTTTTTTAAATGAGAATTTGGGATTTGCAATTAATACTGGTAAAATCTACTTAGATAATAGTAAGACTGGGTTATATGTTACTAACGATAGTGGTAAAACTTTTAAATCTGCTGTTTTTAACTATAAAAATGATAATGTTAGCTATATTAGTATAGAAGAAAATCCATATTATGAAAAAAATAGTTTAAAAATTAAATGTTCAGTTTATCAAATTAATTCTAATAAAGATGGTTATGAGAATAAAGAATTAATATTTAGTAGTAATGATAATGGATTGAATTGGAATTTAGAAAGTGATTGAGGTTATTTATGAAAGTTAGTTAAAAATATGATTATTATAGAAGTAAATAATATTATGTGCAAGCTATATGTGTAGTTTGCTTTTTCTATGTTATAATTGTTTTAAAAGTTTTATAGAAAATGCATATTTTTAATATTTCTTTAATTTTTGTAATATATAATTTTAAATGTGGGAAGTGGTAAGATTGAGAATTTTAGTTGTCGAAGATGAAGAAACAATTGCAGATATTATCGCAACAAAGTTACGAGCTGAAAAGTATGAAGTTGATACAAGTTTTGATGGTGAAGATGGATTATATAATGCCATGACCAACATATATGATCTAATAATTCTTGATATAATGTTACCTAACAAGAATGGTTTAGAAATACTAAAAGAGATAAAAGAAAATGATATAAGCGCTAAAGTCATCATGCTTACTGCCAAATCTGAGTTAGATGATAAATTAAAAGGATTTAGTACGGGAGCCGATGATTATGTAACTAAACCATTTCATATCGAAGAGTTAATTGCTCGCGTCAATGTTCAGTTGAGAAATAAGGGAAATCATAAAGTTAGGGATATATTAGAATATAGTGATCTATCATTAAATATTAGAACCTCTACTTTAACTTGTAAAAGTACAAATGAGTCAATAAATATTCCTTATCGAGAATTCTTATTACTGGAATATTTTATGAATAACAAAGAACAAATCATATCGAAAGAGCAAATCTATGATAAAGTTTGGGGAATGGATACTGATTATGAATCTAATAATTTAGAAGCATATTTATCTTTTTTAAGAAAGAAAATAAAAATTATCGGATCAAAAGTAAATATTAAAGCTGTTCGTAATTTAGGTTATAAAATGGAGGAATAGTGAGATATGGAAAATTTAAAGAAGAAAACATTTTTTACCATTTTTATTATAATTTCTTTGTTTGCTGTTATTTTTGCTATTTTCTTTAATGTTCAAACTTATCACAAAGAGTATACTGGAATATTAAATAGTTTAACGAGAATGAGAAACTTGACTATCAAAAGAATTGAACCCCTTGATAAAGAAATGAGGCCGATAAATAATGAAGAACTTCGTAATAGAAAAGTTATGGATTATGAAGTTTATACATTTATCTTAAGTGATAATAATGATATTGTTGATAAAATAAGTCATAACGATAATGATATTAGTGATGAAATTATAAATAGAGCCAAAAATATTATTGTTAGTAATAACAGGAGTAAAGTAAACATTGGTTGTTTATATTGGAGTAAGTATGCTTATAATTTTGAAAATAATAAATCTTTAACGATTGTAAATATAACTAGCACTAGAAATATGTTACTCACTAATTTATCTATTTCCTTATTGTTAATTGGAATTGGAGAACTAGTCATTTATTTTATTTCTAAAAAAATAACAGAGTGGATCACTACACCAGTTATGGAAAGTTTTGATAGAGAAAAAGAATTTGTTGCTAATGCCTCTCATGAACTCAAAACTCCCCTTGCTGTAATGATGGCCAATATTGATTGTTTAGATGTGAATAAGAAGAATGAAAAATGGATCAATAATTTAAAAAGTGAATCTGATAGAATGAGTAATTTAATAACGAGATTACTCGATTTGTCTAAAACTGAGTATTTACAAAAAGAAAATTTCAGTAAAAATGATATTTCTATAATTATTGAAAAAAGAGCCTTAACATTTGAAAGCTTAGCATATGAAAAAAATATAATTATAGAGACTAATATTGCTGAAAAAGTTAACATTCTATGTCATAAAGAAAGCATGGATGAATTAGTATCTATTTTGATTGATAATGCTATCAATCATGGTCAAGAAAATAGTAAAATAAAAGTAAATTTAATAAGAGATAAATCTGAAGCAAAATTGGAAATAATCAATAAAGGTAAGCCTATACCTCAAGATGAATGTGAAAAAATATTCGAAAGATTTTATCGTAATGATAAAAGTCATAATCGTAAGAGTGGAAGATATGGTTTGGGTCTTGCCATAGCCAAAAACATTGTGAAAGCTCATAATGGTGATATTAGAGCTTATTCAAAAAATGGACTTACTACTTTTGAAGTTAAATTTAAAATAAATGAACATTAACAAAAAAAGTTAATGTTTTTTAATATTTCTTTAATGTTTGTACACTATGATTATTTCATAAAGAAGGTGATATATGATTAGAGAATAATAATAAGTACTATTTTTAGAAAGGAGAATTTTATATGAGAATACAAATTGTGGGTAAAAACTCTAGTAATAGAATGAAATTGTTAAAAAATATTGAAAAAGTATTAGAACCTAAAAAGAATACTTGTGATATTCAATTATTAGAAGATGATAAATATAAACAGATTTATCATGTAGTAAATACTCCTGCGCTTATAATAGATGGGAAGGTAATTAGCCAAGGAAAAATCTTGACTGAAAGAGACATAAAAAGATTAATTCTTGTTAATAATAATTAGTTAAATATAAAAAGAGGAGATGAAAAAAATCTAAAGCATTCCTTAGTTATGGAAAATGGATAAAATGCCATTTTCTTTTTTTATTATAGTTTTTTAATGTTTCTTTAATATTTGCATAATAAAATAGTATTGTTTTTAAAGGAGGAAGATTATGTTTATATTAAAAAATGCATGGATTTCAATTAAAAGAAACAAAGGAAGGAACATTTTAATAGGAATAATTATTTTAATCATTTCTTGTGCTTGTACCATAACATTAGCAATAAAAAACACAGCAGTAGATTTAATAGATTCCTATAAAAGTGCTTATGACAAAGAAGTAACTATCAGTTTTGATAGAGCTAATATGATGAAGGATTTTGATCCATCAGGATCAGAAGGAAGAGAAAGTGCAAGAGAAAGGTTTGATAATATTGCAAGTTACACAATAAGTGATGTCGAATCTTTTGCTGAAAGTGATTATATTGAAAGTTATTATTATACTTATGGTATTGGCTTAAATGGAAATAATATTGAAAAAGCTGAAATCGAATCAAATAATGATATGCCAAATGGATTTGGACATGGAAGAGAAAACAATATGTCATCTACTGATTTTACTCTAACAGGTTATAGTTCATTGGACGCTATGAGTGAATTTATAAGTGGTACTTATACTATGAATGAAATAACTGATAATGCTTGGGATATTGCTTTTGATGGTAACTACGTCTTTATCAATCAAGAACTTGCTGATTATAATGATCTCAGTTTAAATGATAAAATAAAATTAGAAGATGAAGATGGAAATACTTATGAATTTGAAATTATTGGTATTTATAAAGAAAATGAAGAGGGAACACAAGAACCTATGTCAATGTTTTCCAACTCAGCTAACACACTTGTAACAAACGCTAGTGCTGTTACAACGATTACTACAAGTAATGAAGAGATAAATGCTACAATTTATCCAACTTTCATTATTGATTCTTATGATAATGTGGAAAAATTACAAGATGAATTTTATGCCAAAGGTTTAGATGAAAACTTCATATTACAGACGAATGAAGAATTAGCATCGAGTGGGGTATCGAGTATTACAAATATTAATTCCTTTGCTACAACATTTTTGAGTTTAACTCTTATTATTGGTGGAATTGTATTATTTGTAATCAATATGATAAACATTCGTGAAAGAAAATATGAAATAGGTGTTTTGAGAACAATCGGTATTAGTAAGTTTAAATTGACGATGCAATTTGTATCGGAACTTGTCATTGTTTCAGTAGT
>CANRDZ010000059.1 GCA_947629465.1 uncultured Bacilli bacterium
TCTTTCTCTTTCTATCTTAATTAAAGTTTATTATTTTTTCTTTCCTTTGTCAAGCGCTTTCTATTAGTGCTTTTATTTTATATGATTAGTATATGATAATGTCTTAAGTGTTAGTATTTGAAAATGTCTCAAAACTAATATATTATAGTCACTTTGGGTGACACAATGAGAAAGGTAAATTTAAGAATGAAAGAACAAGAAAAATATGTTGTTATCAAAGAACTAGTTGATCATAATGGTAACAAAAATCGAGCTAGTCAAAAACTCGGTATATCTAGAAGACAAATTGATCGTCTTATTATTATTTATAAGGAGAAAGGCAAATCTGGATTTGTACATGGTAATCGCTCTAGAAAACCAAAAAGTACAATAGATAAGTCAATCTCCGAAAGTATTATACTACTTTATAAGAATAAATACTATGATTTTTTATATTTTAAAAATTTTTTTATCTATAATTTTAAATTGATTTACAATATGTAATAATTACCTATTTTATATTTCTTATTAAAATAAGTTTTAATAATTTTAAATAATAATTTTGTCATAAAGCCTTTCTAAATTCTCTTTTCTTATCCGAAATTGGACTCCGTGACATTCCACTATTTTTTCATGTAAATCGTTATATCCCTCTTTAAGATAAATTTGAACACATATAGTATCATTTTTAATTAAATTTAAAAATTTTTCAAATCCTTTTAATTTATAAAATTTTATATTAGTATATTTTATATAAGTTTCATTATTAATTTGATATGGATAGCAATCAACCAATGCTAAAGTTGAAAGCTTGGTTGTTATTTTTTCTTCTAAAATTGAAAAATCCCATGAACAAATATTTTCTAAAAATTCATCATTTAAAAATGATTTTAATATTAATTTTTTATCTAAAGTATTTACATAAAGTCTAAATTTAAAGCCGTTTTTATTAAATGTATAATGTGAAAAAATTTTTAAGCAAAAAATTTTAGAATTATCATCTTCTTTTTGATATGCATAATTTTCAAAGATATAATTTAGAGCTGCTTTCCCATCTCTTTTTGGAGCGCATGTAAATAAAGTAAAATGACTTGAAGAAAAGCCAAATTTACATTTTATTTCAACATTTCCATAATCGGGTTTGCAATCTTGATCTTCTTTTTTACCAATAAGAGTTTCAAATGTATAGCCTATTCCAGTTGACCCTTTTCGCATAGGTTTAATTAATCCCATAGCCTTTATTCTTTCAAATTCTTTTTTTAAATTTTTGATATCTTCATCAACCATTTTCTTCACCCAAAATTAGTTATAGCATAAACTAATTTCAAAATTTGTATATTTATGTCGAAAAAATCAAATTTGTAAAAGATTGTAAAAAAAATTCAAAAAAAGGTTCATTTTTTATTTCCTCAAGATATAATTAAAATAGAGGAGCTAGTAAATTATAGGGATGTAATATTGTTTATTCGCGATATTAAGAATAAAAAGTTTTATATAGATATAGATAGCTCTTTATTGTCATCAATTAATGATGACTTTTTTACTGTTTAAAACTAACATTTTGGCATTAAAAAAAGACTATTTTCAAAATTTAAAAGTTTTGTCAATAGTCTTAAAAATTGTATAATACAACTTTTCATTTTAAATTTGGTGTCTCGTTGGAGATTTGAACTCCAGACCCTTCGATTAAAAGTCGAATGCTCTACCGGCTGAGCTAACGAGACATATTTTAAAAATGGCTGCCCCGGCTGGGTTCGAACCAACGGAATGTCAGAGTCAAAGTCTGATGCCTTACCACTTGGCTACGGGGCAAAAATTTAATGGTGGAGGGATATGGATTTGAACCATAGAACCCGAAGGAATAGATTTACAGTCTACCGCGTTTGACCTCTTCGCTACCCCTCCATAATAATGGTGCCGACAGAGGGAATCGAACCCCCAACCTACTGATTACAAGTCAGTTGCGCTACCAATTACGCTATGTCGGCAAAAAAAATGGTGGGCGATGTAGGACTCGAACCTACGACACCTTGCTTGTAAGGCAAGTACTCTAACCAACTGAGCTAATCGCCCGGAAAATGAAATAAACATCGGCCACCCTTAATTGTATTCCAATTATTCCACGACAATTAGAATTATACTATACATATTTTAATTATGCAAGATTTTTTTTGCTTTTTATTTATTATTTTCAATTATTTTTAATATTTTTGTCTAAAAATTTAGCGCAACAGACCTTTTTGAATAACATAAGGTAGCAAGTGGTCGCGGATAGACGATGATAAATTATATTCCGTTTCTCCTAAAGAATACCAATGATATTCCAATATTTCATCATTAGGTATAAGGCTTATATGAATTTGTTTAGTACTCAAAAACATATTCATTTCAATTAAAATATCCGAATCACTTTGGGCAGCCTCTTTAAAACACATAATTGGTAATAAATCTTCTTCGCAAAATTCAAAACCAGGGCCAATTTCTTCATTAACCTCTCTTAAGGCCGCGGTAATTTCACTTTCACCATTTTCTATGCCTCCGCCAACTAATGTCCAGGAATTAGTAGTGCTGCTTCTTACAGATTTTACGATTAATAATTTATTATCTTCAATAAATGCTACCCCAACTACTCTTTTTAGTTTTTCCATTTTAACAACTCCAAACATATTTTAATTATACTATAATAAAAAGAAGTTAGTAAAAAGAATTGCCTTAAAAAGTAAAATTATGTTAATATATTTTTAGAAACTTTTCCTATTCATAGAAAGGTTTTTATATGCTTATAAATTATTCAGTTAACAATTATATATTAGATAAATGGCAAATGGAAGTATTAAATTGGAATAAAGATGCTATTGTTATTGCTGGAGCTGGTTCTGGTAAAACTTTGACTATTTTAGGAAAAATTAATTTTTTATTAGACAAAAAAATTGTAAATCAAAATAATATTTTAGTTATCTCTTTTACTAACGCTTCAGTTAATGATATTAAATGCAAACTTAATTTCAAAGTTGATGTTTTTACTTTTCATAAGCTAGCAATCAATATTTTATCACAATTAAATTATGAATATAAAATTTGTGATAATAATATGTTACCATTTATAATAAAAGAAGAAATATTAACTTGTTCTATAGAAATGCAAAAAAATATTTTAAAATTTGTAAAATATAATAATGATTTTAAGCATTTTTGCCATTCAACTATTTTTCATAATTTTTGCAATTTAATTGAAACTTTTATTAATTTATGGAAAACCAATAATTTTTCATTTCAAAATATTAATTTAAAGAAATTTAATAAATTAGAGAAAAAAATAATGTATTTTATTTTTACAATTTATAAAAAATATATTAACGAAAAAAGAAGTATGAATGTTTTAGATTTTGATGATTTAATATTACTTGCCACTAAAAGCATTGAAAATGCCAATTTGCTATATAAATATATAATTATCGATGAATTTCAAGATACTTCAATGATAAGGCTTAATTTAGTCAAAAGCATTTATGAAAAAACAAATTCAAAAATCATAGTTGTCGGTGATGATTGGCAATCAATTTATAGATTCAGCGGTTGCAATTTAAAAATTTTTTTAAATTTTCAAAAGTTTTTTCCTAATGCTAAAACAATTAAATTAACAAACACCTATAGAAATAGTCAAGAATTAATAAATATTGCTACCGCTTTTATTAAAAAAAATCCTGATCAAATTGACAAAATATTAAGATCAACTAAAAAAAATGATAAGCCTTTAATTTTAGTTCCTTATAAAAATAAAATACAAAAATTTAAAGAATTATTAGATTATATTTTGCAATTTAGTGATGATATAATGATTTTATCTAGAAACAATCAAGACATTTATAGCTATCTTGACCATGATATTACATTTAAAAATGATGAATTAATTTATAAAGGAAAAATTTTAAAATTTTTCACAGTTCACAAATCAAAAGGATTGGAAGCAAATTATGTTGTAGTTTTAAACTGTAATGATGAATTGTTAGGGTTTCCCAATAAAATTGAAAATAACATTATTTTAGAAAAAATTTTTTCCTGTAATGAAATACCTTATGCTGAAGAAAGAAGATTATTTTATGTAGCTTTAACTAGATGCAAAGAAAAAACTTTTCTTGTATATGATAAAGAAAAGCCTTCTATTTTCATTTTGGAAATTAAGAAATTAATTAAAAAAGAATTAAAGCATATAGAATATTTTAAATAACTTATTCTTTTGTTAAAAAATTTTTTAAGCCTTCTAAACTAAAGATAATAAATCCTCCTAATATAAAATACAATATATTAAATGTTTCAAATGTTAATGAGTTAAGAGGTATCTCTAAAGTTGTTGGACCCATAGCTATAGAATATAAAGATCCTATCATCATTCCTAATATAACATAAATTGTAGCACTTCTTCTTTTAGCAAGACATTTTCTCAATAATTTAGTGAAAAATACTATGCCAAATATAACGCCAAATCCAAAAACGACTAATATTGGTAAAACGGAAAAGTCAAATTGTAAAAATATCTTTATTTTATTTATTATTGGTATATATAATCCAAAAATTAATAGTATCGTAGATCCTGATACTCCAGGCAATATCATAGCAGAAATTGCCAACATTGCTGCTAAAAAAGTGTAAATAATAGTGCCCAAATTAAAATCATCAATATTAAAGTTATTTCCTGCAACTCTATTTAAATAAGTTATTAAAATAACCAATAATGCTCCTATTAACCCAAATATTATATTATAGTATTTATTTTTTATATTTTCTTTTTCTTCTTTTATGACAATAGGAATTGCAAAAATTATAAATCCTAAAAATAAAGAGCTCATTTCATATATATGATTATTAAATAAGCTAGATAAAAAGAATACTGCTAAAATCATCCCAACTATCCAACCTATTCCTAATTTAAATAAATATTTTAAAGCTGCTTTTTTCTTGTTTAAATTACCTCTAAATAAATCATCTAATGATGAAATGAATTTATCGTAAAATCCTAAAATAAAAGCAACTGTTCCACCAGATACACCTGGAACACTATCAGCTAATGACATACAAAATCCATTAATAAAACATATTATATATTCTTTTAATTTTTTCATTTTTTGTTCCTTCCATTATGTATTATAACAAAATACATTTTTATTAACAATTAATATTTAAAATTATAATTTTACAATTTAAAAAAATAATACAATTATAGAAAAGAAAAATAATATTCCTATTTCATAAGGGAGAAATTTTTGATATTTTTCTTTCATATTTTTAATATGATTTCGATAATCTAAATTATTAACATTTTTACCTATTTGAATTTCACTAGTCCCTTTAAAGCTGTCAATATCATCTTTATATATATTTTGACCTTTTTTATAATCATAACCAGCGTATTTTTGTTCAGGAATTATAGAGCTATAATATTTTGATAACATACTATCACTTATTGTTATTCCTAATATATAAGCTATTATACATGTAGCTAAAGGATATACTATATATGTATTAGCATAAATTGATCTCATTGTTGAAGAAATAATTAGCAAAGTAGTCAATATTAAAGCTGGGATAAATCCAATTGCTAAACCAATTATTGTTATAATTTTATTTTTTTTCTTAATTATTTCATCATATTTCTCTTTGGCATTTAAAATTTTATATTTAATTAATTCATAAATATCATCAATTTTTTTATCCTTGCTACTTAATGATATTTGAATATCCATTTTATTTTCATTTATAATCATATTAATGGATTGAAAATAAAATTCATGTTTTGTCCCAATATCAACACTATAATTTAAAGAAAAATAAACTTCAATTTTTTTAATGTCGTTTAACCTACTATTAAAAACTGGGATAAATGTATAATAATTGTCAAAAGTAATATATGTATTATCATAAAAATCAACTTCAAATCTTAATCTACTATTATTATCATTAAAAGTCCAAACTCGATCGCTATAATCTAAAACACTGTTTTTAATTTTTTCATTTTCATATATTTTTTTATAATAAGTTAGTTTTTCTTGCATCCGTGAAAATATTTCATATAAGTCATCATAAGTAATAATTTTATTTTCTGCTTTTATTTGATCATTATACATTTTTAAAACTCCTTTTTTATGTATTCTCTTTATTTATAATTTTATCATAATAATTTTTTAATTGCCAACATATATTATTTTTATTAAAAATCCACCCCTAAAAGAGGTGGATTTTCTCAATGGCCTATAAGGCCTGTTACTGGCTGCCACCATTTGGTGG
>CANRDZ010000060.1 GCA_947629465.1 uncultured Bacilli bacterium
CAACTAATATGCCTATTGATTTAAATATTGCATATGCCGAATATCATTATCAGTCATAAAGTTTAACACAACTTTTCGAAAAAAAAGAGGGGATTTTTTATGAGAAATATAAAACAAAATATAATTCCTTTTAATAATAAAGATTTTAAAAAATTAAGTTTATTTATAAACGAAAATTTAGTTGATTCTTTATCATTAGATACATCTCTTTTAGAGATTAAAAAATTAGCATTATTTATTGAAGATAATTTAGCTTCTTTTAGTAAGACTTTATTATTTGAGATAGTAATAGATAATGAAATTTTAAAAAATATATTAGAAACTATTGTTAATAATATAGATGATATCAACAATTTAGAAGATATAATTGATAATGATATAGCTTTATTTTTAGTTAAAGCGTTTTTAATGCAAAAAGGTTATATCGAATATGATTTGGAAGATATTAAAGATATTGTTGATTTTGATTATTATAGCAAAAATGATTGTTTTGATAACTTAATAAGTTTTGAAAAAGTATTTTTAACTAATGATAATGTTAAAAATTTATTTGCGAAAAAAAGAACTAAAGAAGAAGAATTTTTATTATTTTGTAAATATTTTTATTTAGTAGACAATTATGCTAAATATTTTGCTAAAGGTAATATTCCTTATAATGATTTAATTCAAGAAGGAAGTATTTATTTACTAGAGGCAATTAAAAATTATGATATTAATAAAATTCCTTTTTATAAATATGCTAATATTTATGTATGTGGCAAAATAAAAAGATATATTCAAAATAATGGAAATTATAATCATTTTACTATTTCTATGCAACAAAAAATAGGATGTTTAAAAAAAGTAATTGATGAATTAGAAGCAAATGGAAAAGAATGGAATTTAGAAAAATTAGCTAATATTTTAAAGATGAGTATAGAAGAAGTTAAAGAAATTATTCCTTTTTTAGATAATCAAATTATAAATTATGATACATTTATAAATGAAGATAATTTGCCATATTCTTTAACATCTTTAAGTGATATACCATTAGAAGAAAAAATTATTAAAATTCCTGATATATATACTTTAAAAGAAGATTTAGATTTAACTGATGTGGAAACAGAAGTTTTAATATTAAAAAGTGGTTATAATGGTAAAAAATATACTGTAAATGAAATTTGTAAAAAATTTAATGTTTCTAGAGAAAGAATATATCAAATAATAAATAAAATAAAATGGAAATTTATCCAAAATCCAAAGGCTTGTCAATTAGTAGATTTTCTTGATTATCCAGATTATGCTTTAGATCTTATTAAAAAATCTAAAACAGTTAAAGATAGTTTTATTCAAAGTCATTTTAGTCCAATTAATTATTTTATTAATTCTACAATTAAAAGTAAAACTTTATTTGATTTATTAGAAGCTCATCCAATAGAAATTAATATAATTTTAAATCATTTAAATCAAACAGAATTAAAAATAATTTATTTACGTTTTGGTTCTACTTTACATGATAATAATCAATTATCAGAAATGGAAAATTATATATTATATAATAATATTTATCTTAAAATGCTTAATATATTAAATACAATGAGAATTAATATTTTAAATGTTAAAGAACTTTCACCTTTATTAGATTTAAATCTTTTAGAGGAAATAAATATAACATTATATAAAGAAATATATGATAAATTAGATAAAAATTATTTAGATATTTATTTTTCAATTTATGAACAAGAAATATTATTTTATTTATTAAAATTAAATGTAGATATAAAGACAATTAAAACTAATTTATTTGTAAGTGAAAGTGATATTAATGTTGCTTTAACAAAATATATTAATATTTGTAAAATGTTATCACAAGAAAATTTATTTTTGAAAGATGAAGAAGTAAAAAAAAGAAAGTTCACTATTTAAAGTGAATTTTCTTTAATTTAAATCTTGTAATTGTGTTTCTAATTCATTTTTTAAATTATTTATTTTTTTATCTTCAGCTTTTTCTAAACTATACCAGCCAAATTTAAACATTAATTCATAGGCTGCTCGTTGATGTTTAATAATATTATCAAATATTCCTTTATATTCTTTGTAAAGATTACTATTGGAAGCTTCAGTTAAAGCAACAGTCATGTCTTTAGAAAGACATTTTAAATTGTTTAAAAGAATAGTCATATAATCTTGATCATTTAATAATATACCTTTAGGAACTTCTTTTTTGGGATTACAAATTTTATTATTCTTCATTAGAACCATCCTTTACTATTTTTAAAATTAAATTCATATTTTCTTTAAATAATTTTATACATTCATTATACATATCAAAAACACTTTTATTTTCAATATAATCAAGAGTGTTTATAGCATTTTTATATGCTATATAATTCCAACCAAAAATATCTTTTAAATAATCTAAATCTTTACCAGTAAATATATCTGGTGCTTTACTATAACTTTCATTCATTTTAATCACCTATTTTTATTATTCCAATTTCTATTTTTTTTATACTAATAATAATTTAGGTAAAAATGGTTATAATAAGATTGATGAAGTATGAAAAATGAAGTTTTAATAAAATTAGGTGTTTTATTTTATATATGTAGTATTTTAGGTTATTTTTATGAATTAATTTTAAATTATATTCAAACTAATAAAATATTTAGTCATGGTATTTTAAATGGACCATGGTTACCAATATATGGTACTGGTGCATTAGTTATTATGCTTTTAAATAAATATAAAAAGAACCCTATAATTATATTTTTAGCATCTTTTATATTGACTGGTTTAGTTGAATTTATTTCTGGTTCTATTCTTTTATATGGATTAAAAATTCGTCTTTGGGATTATACAGGAATGTTTTTAAATATTAATGGTTTAGTATGCTTTTTAAGTGCTTTTTGTTTTGGATTAGGAGGTTTACTTGTAATATATTGTATTTATCCTTTAATTCAAAAATTATATGATATTGTAAATAAGAAAATATTAAAAATAATATTATATGGTATAACCTTTTTATTTAGTAGTGATATAATTGCAACAATTTTAAAATAAGTATATAATAAAGTTATTAAAAAGCGAGTGATATAATGGATTTATCAGATAAAGTAATTTTAATAACTGGAGCTAGTAGAGGAATTGGTTTTACTTTAGCTAAAATTTTAAGTAAATATAGTAATAATGTTATTGGAGTATATAATAAAACAAAAATAAATGAAAATTTTGATAGTTTTAAATGTGATATAACTAAAGAAAAAGAAATAAAAAAATTATTTAAATATATTAAAGATAAATATGGAAAAATAGATTGTCTTATAAATTGTGCGGCATTAGAAATTGATAATGATATTTATGATAAAAGTAAAAAAGAATTTATGAGTGTTTTAGAAGTTAATTTAGGGGGAACTTTTTTAATGTGTAAATATACTTCTTTATTAATGGAAAGAGGTGTAATTATTAATATTTCTTCAACTGACGCAACTGATACTTATAATGTTTATGAAATGGATTATGCTGCAAGTAAAGCTGGTTTAGAAAATTTAACTAAAACTTTAGCTATGCGTTTTCCTTATATTAAAGTATGTGCATTAGCGTTAAATTGGGTAAATACTGAAAGTGTATTAGAAATGGATCAAGAATTTTTATTAAGTGAGCTTAAAAGAATAGGCCAAAAAGAACTTTTAAAAAGAGAAGATGTAGCTTTAAAAATTATTGAATTAATTATTAATGATGATTATACTAGTGGAAGTATTGTAAGAATGGATGGTTATGATGAATAAAGATTTAGAATGTTTAAATATTAATAAAAATGTTTATGATATGGTTTTAGATGCGGAAAATAAATTGCAAGATATTTTTAAAGAAGTAGATAAAATAGAAGAATATTTTAGTTTAAAAGTTTTAAAAACTTTTAAAGAAGAAAATGTTCAAGAAAGTGATTTTTCAAAAAGTACTGGTTATGGTTATGGTGATGTAGGAAGAGATAAAATAGAAAGAATTTTTGCTAAAGTTTTAGGGGGAGAAGCTGGATTAGTTAGAGGTCAATTTATTTCTGGCAGCCATGCTTTGACAGTAGCTTTATTTGCATTATTAAGACCATCTGATACTTTATTAAGTATTACTGGACTTCCATATGATACATTACATGAAGTAATTGGAATTAAAAAAAATGATAGTTCTTTGGAATCATTTAATATAAAGTATAAACAAATTGATTTGCTTGATAATGATTTTGATTATGCTAAAATAAAAGAAGTTTTAGAAAATGAAAAAATAAAAGTTATAGAAATTCAAAGAAGTAAAGGTTATTCTGTTAGAAAAAGCATTAGTATAGAAAAAGTAGAAAAAGTTATTAAATTTATTAAAAATATTTCAAAAGATGTAATCATTATGGTTGATAATTGTTATTGTGAATTTGTTGAACAAATGAGTCCTTGTGAAGTAGGAGCTGACATATGTGTAGGATCTTTAATTAAAAATTTAGGGGGAGGAATTGCATCAAATGGTGCTTATATTGTGGGTAAAAGTAATTTAATAAAATTATGTGCTGAAAGGCTTAATTTACCTGGTGAAGGTTTGGATGTAGGGCCAAGTTTAGGTATTAACAAAGAAATATTAATGGGTTTATATCATGCTCCAATTGCTGTTTCTAGTGCTATAAAAACTGCTATTTTAACTAGTTATTTATTAGAAAATTTAGGTTATAAAGTTGAGCCTCGATATGATGAAAAAAGATGTGATATTGTTGAAAATATTTTCTTTTTTAACAGTGATGATTTAATTAATTATTGTAAAGGTATTCAAAATGCTTCCGCTATTGATAGTAATATTATAGTGGAACCTTCAGATATGCCAGGCTATGATGATAAAATTATTATGGCTTCAGGTTCATTTACTCAAGGATCTTCAATTGAAATATCTTGTGATGGTCCAATTAGAGAGCCTTTTATTGCATATCAACAAGGTAGTCTTACATATTCTTATGGAAAATTAGCTATAATGAGTGCAATAAGTAGATTAATAAAATAAATATTATTTTTGGCTTGATTTATGAAAGCTAATCTGTTATATTATTAATGAACACGAAAGTGTTTTTTAATTACAAAAATATTTAGGAGGTTAAAAATGGTAAAAGAATTAAAAAAAGAAAAGGCAAAAAAAGTTAAAAAAGTCAAAAATAATGAATCATTTTTTAAAAGTTTAAAAAAAGAAGTTGGTAATGTAAAATGGCCAAGCGGAAAAGAAATTGTTAAATATACAATAGCTACAATTGTATTGTGTGTAATTTTAGTATTATTTTTCCAATTTTTAGATGTAATTCTTGCTTATATTAAGGAGTTTTTTAACTAATGGAAAAATTATGGTACGTAGTTAATACATATTCTGGACATGAAAGTAAAGTAAAAGAAAAACTTGAAGCTAAAATTGAATCTATGGGTATGCAAGATTACATTTTTAGAATTGTTATTCCAGAAACTAAAGAAGTAGAAATTAAAGATGGCATAAAGAAAGAAAAAATTAAAAAAATGTTTCCTGGATATATTTTAGTTGAAATGATTATGTCTGATGAAGCATGGTATATTGTAAGAAATACTCCGGGAGTTACTGGATTTATTGGTTCTAGTGGAAAAGGAGCTAAACCAACCCCACTTTTACCTCAAGAAATAGATCGTATTTTAGTAAATATGGGAATGAGTAGAGTAAATGTAGAAGATGATTTGAAAGTTGGCGATTCTGTTTCTATAGTTGATGGTCCATTTAAAGGTATGATAGGTAGAGTAGATTCTATTGATACTGAAAATAATCGCTTAAATATTATTATAGATTTATTTGGTCAAGAAACATCAGTTGATGTTGAATTATTCCAAGTTAGTAAAAATTAATAAGTAAGCTCAAATGAGTTTACTTTTTTGATATAAGAAAACATCAAAAATATAAATTAATATTACTTTTTAGCAAATTGATAAATAGAATTCTTTTACAAGTTTCTATCTTTTTAATACGTAATATTTTCAAAATTTTGGGGATAAACGTTGAATTAAAAAGTAAATTATCGTGATATGTAAAAAGTAGATTAAGAAAGTAAATGCTCGTGAAAACGGGCGTTT
>CANRDZ010000061.1 GCA_947629465.1 uncultured Bacilli bacterium
CTCTCAGTTCGGCTACGCATCGTCGCCTTGGTAGGCCATTACCCCACCAACTAGCTAATACGCCGCAGGCCCATCTTTAAGCGATGCTTTAAAGGCATCTTTACTCCGTAGAGCACATCCGGTATTAGCAATCGTTTCCAACTGTTATCCCCGACTTAAAGGCAGGTAACCCACGTGTTACTCACCCGTTTGCCACTAGATGGAAAATCCAAATCAAGTAAAATCCGATCTTTGTGCAAGCACTCCAATTTTCAATTACTATCAATGGGCCATCTCGTTCGACTTGCATGTCTTAGGCATGCCGCCAGCGTTCATCCTGAGCCAGGATCAAACTCTCAATAAAAAAGATTTATTATAAAATAATTCTTTAATTGTTCGTTTTCTTCCAAGCTACTCAAAATTGACTTTTTACTTAGTTTTCAAAGATCATTTCGCGTCCCTTTTTTCGGTTCGCATTGATAATATATCAAATTGAAAATCAAATGTCAACAAAAAAAACACAATTTTTTCATTTTTTTTATTTTTTTTGCAAAAAGTGCCTATTTTCTGCTTAATTTACAAAACTTTCCATAATATATTACATTATATTTATATGAAAAAAATAGCAAAATAATTCAAAAATTTATTTGCTATTTAACATTTTTTGATATTTATTTAAATATTTTTCCAAAAATTTGACATCAAAAGGGCCTTTGTTTTCCTTTTTCATATTAATTAAATTTTCTAATTCATTGTTGATTACCAAATCCAAATCTGATGAATAATTCATAATCTTTTTATGATATTTATATTCATTTCTGTCTAAAACACGATATCCTCCATCAGGAAAAACTCTTAAGTCTAAATCATAATCTATATATTTTATCGTATTTTCATCATATACATATGGAGAAGCTATATTACAATAATAAAATAATCCAAAATCTTTAAATTGGGCAATAATATTAAACCAATTATGTTTATAGAAAAAAACTATTGCTGGTTCTTTAGTTCTATGGCTTCTTCCATCATTTTCTATAACTTTTGTCTTATAGTTTCCACATATTATATAATCATCTGTTTCTTCCAAAACCATTGATTCTTCCCAAATTCTATGGATTTTACCATTATGTTTATAACAATGAATCTGTATTATGTCGCCTATTTCATGTTTCATTTTTAACCTTCTTTAATTAAATTATACTATGAATAAATTTTATAAACAAGAAAAAAGGCTTTTTAAGCCATTAACAAAGAGATTGCCTTTTCAAGTTGAGTATCACCATAAGCTCCAAAATTCATAAAACTTTCATTATAATCTGGTGTAATGCCAATTCCATCAATACATGTTCCATTTGGAGTATACCATTTTGCAGAAGTAGTTTTAACAGAATCCCCATTATCTAATTTCACAACTTCTTGTACTTTTCCTTTTCCAAAACTTTTAGAACCAACCAAAGTAGCTCCATAGCTTTCCTTTAATGCAGCAGCTAATATTTCTGCAGCTGAAGCTGTATTATTATCAATTAAAACAACTATTGGATAATTTCTCTTTTCTTTTGTTTTATCCTTATATGTAACTTCATTATTTGAATTTTTTAATGAATATATTTTTTTACCTTCTTCTAAAAACAATGATGCAGTTTTTTCTGCTGCTTGTAAGTATCCTCCCGCATTTCCTCTTAAATCAATAATTAAAGATTTTATATTTTGACTCTCTAACTTTTTTAATGCTTCACTTACTTGTTCATCTAAATTTTCTGCAAAATTTTTCATGTATAAATATCCAATATTAGTATCATTTATAACTTTAAAAGAAACCACTTTATTAGGTAATTTTTCTTTTTTTATTTTAAATGATAATAAATCAGTACCTCTTAATACTTCTACATTAATGTAATCAGTTTTATCAGTGCGTATTAACAAACCTATTTGTTCGCTAGATAAACCTTCGACACTTATACCATTAATTTTTGTAAGTAAATCCCCTATCAATAAACCCGCTTTTTGAGCCGGAGAATTATCTAAAAAAGCCTTTATTTCTCGCCCACTAACTTCTATACCAATCCCCATATAATTAGAAGCTAACTCATCAACTATTTCTTGATATTCATTATCATCTAGATAGGTAGTATATTTATCACCTAAAAAATTTAACATTCCATCCTCGGCTGCTTCTAACATTCCTTTTTTATCTATATCATCATAATATTTTGATAATAAAACTTCATAAACTTCTATAAAATCTTTTAAATCTTCATCATTTGAATAATTTGCAATTTCAATATCATTATTATTAAGCATAATAACACCTGTTGTTATACCCGAAACTATAGAAGTAATAATCATTATAATAATTACGCTAACAATACCAAATCCTTTTGATTTACTCATTTAATCACACCTTACTATAAATAATTTTAACATGAGCCTAAAAAAAAAGAAAGCAATATATGCTTTACAATAATTTTTGTTGTATAGTTTTGTAATCTTCAATATATTCGGTAATTTTTCCTTTTTTTACATGCAATAAAGTTATATCTCCAAAATCAAAATCACTTACTTTACTAGCTTTTGGATTACTTTTATTATCATTATTTACATTATAATATTTTTTATTTAATTCATCATTTAAATCACAATAAAACATTTTAATTAATTTACTATTATCATCATTTTTTTTATCATTATATAATGACATTACAGTACTGTACTCACTAGCTTTATAATTTGTACTATCAAATACTAAAACATAATATTCATTATCTTGTCTATTTAAAATAGTTCCAACATTAACTGTATCATAATTTATTTTACCCTCTTTTACTTCATATTTATATTCATTATTGTCTTTTGAAAATAATAAAGTAAGGCCATAAATACCCCCAACTAATACGACTAAAATAGCAATTATTATAACAAATTTAATAATCTCGTTTCCTTCTTCACTGCCAGAGTTCCCTTTTATTCCTGCTTTTTTACTTTTAATTAAAGGATTTTCTTTTATACTTCTTTTACTCATATTAAACCTCTTTCGTTTTTTATTATAACCAAAATACTTTCTAAAAGCAACTTTTATTTAAATTAAAAAGAAAAAACACTAATATTAAGTGTTATTTCGTATTAGAAACCAATGTTTCATTACCTAAAGAATTTGCAATCAATTGCATTTCAGCCGGTGTAAGTTCAGTACTAGCTAAATAATAAGACATATTATTTGCATCCCAACTTAAACTATTTGCACTTAAAGCCCCAATAGCTTCTGATAATAAAAGTGGTTCACCATAAACAGGTACTATTTCCATAGCATTATTGCTCAATGCTTTTTCTTCTATTAATACAAAATTTTTGTCACCACTAAATGTTAAAATTACTCTATTACCATTTTCTGTATCAACCTTTTCTGAACTAGTTAAATACGTATTACTAGGAATATATAATGGGTATATAATATCTTCTATATTAGCAGTTTCTTCTGTTTTATTTTTGCATTCTTCACTTTCACATTCTTCATTCGGCTCTTCTTCTTTTACATAATCCTCTAATTTAAAATTACTTTCCTTAAGCCCTGCCTTTAAATCAACTTTATCAAATGTTACTTTTATTTTAATAATATCTGATTTATTGTATACCTCCACTTTTTCAATATTTTTTTTAGCATTTAAATAAATTTTTTGGTAACTTAATTCATTATTATTTGGATAATTAACTTTAGTTTTAATTACATAACCGTTATCACTATTTGTAACCTCAAATTTTGTGTCATTTTCAATATCTGCTACTAAACTTCCTAATAAATAAGCTTGACTTGATGATCCAGGCCAATCACTTTGAAATTTAAAGCTTTTATTTAAAGCTGGAGTAATTACATATATATCATCATTATTTTTTAAAATTATTTGTTCATGATTGTTAGTTTGATTAACTAATACTACTTTATAATAATTATCTTTTAAATAATAACTCTCTAAACTATAAGTAAATGTTTCTTCATCATTACTAATTTCCATGTTTCCTGTAATTTTATACGATTTTGCATTTTTAATACTATCTTTAAATTCTTTTACTACATTATCAGGATTATCTTTACCACACCCACATGCAAATAATAACATCACACTAAATAATACTACCAATTTTTTCAAAATTACCACACGTCCTTTTCTAATAAAATATATTTACAAATTATTATAAATATTCACGTATAATATAAAAAAATTATTCCATAATAAAAGTATAAAGGTGAGTGATTTATGGAAACATTTCAAAAAACAACATTAATATTTACTGTAATAGGTGCAATAAATTGGGGTTTAATTGGATTTTTTGACTTCAATTTAGTTGAATCATTATTTGGAGAGGCTTCAATGCTTCCTAAAATAGTGTATGCTATTGTAGGTATATGTGGTTTAATCAATATTGGTATTCTATTCAACCATTTTGAAGCCAAAGAAAAATAGTCCAAAGTGACTATTTTTTATTAGTAATTTTATTTAAAATTTTTTTACGATATGATTTATTATTTATATCAAAAGTAGAATAAGCATCTATTTTTACCATCAAATTTTCTAAAACTAAAGAATTTATTTTGTCAAAAATATAAGGAATAATTAAAGTTTCACCAAAAGATATAATGTTACCCTCTTTATCTCTATTTAATTTTATTACTCCCCATTTTAATTCAGTTTTTAATTTATATTTTCCTTCATTAATTGCTTTTATCGAATGATTATCAATAAAAGTAAAAGAATTAACAATGTTTCATACTGCAAAATAATCTTCTTTTATTGAAATAATTTTAATATATTCATTTGTTAATTCTTTTCCTGTATACTTACTATTTAAAGTAACTCTTGTATCATACTCATGATATAATTTTTCTTTTGTAGATTTAGTTTTAACTGTGGTTACTTCACTAATAAAATAGTCTTTATTCATTTAATCACCTTTTTAATTATATGTTAAAAAAGGCTAGTATTCTACCAACTAAATAAATTATTTTATCCGCATTTTTAATAGCAATTTTTTTACCTATAGCTTTTCCACCTACAGTCAAACTTGATAAAACTGAAGAAAAAATAACATTCCAAAAAGATAAATTATTATTGATAAATAAATTTAATACTAAAACTGTTATTAAACTACCACTTACGATACCACAAACATCACCTACAACATCATTACAAAAAGATGAAACAGTTGATGCATTTTGTGTAAGTTTGATGGCCGTTTTAGCACCCTTTAGTTTTTGGCTAGCTCTTGAATGTAAAGCTTTAACATCACAGCTTAAAACCGAAACGCCAATAATATCAAAAATAATTCCTATTAAAAGAATAGAAATTGTACAAATTATTAAAATTATATTATTAAATTTACCTAAAAAATTAGCAGCTAAACTAAATATTACTGCTAATACAAAAGTTAAGAAAAAGACTTTTAAAGTCCAATTATTTTTCATAAATCTCCTTTTTATCTCTAATTTTAAAATTAAGTATCATAGCTTTTAAAAATCATTTAAATTTGATTTTAAAATAAAAAAAATATGGTATATTATAAATTAATTTTATGGTTTAGGTCGAGTTGAATTTCTCTATTTCCTACTAAAAGTTACCCGTTAGCGATTTCTCTTTAAAGGAAACAATTAAGCGTCACCATCTTAATTACTCGATTGCCACTTAAATCCATACTTTATTATTTATAATACATACATTCTAGAGATTTTCTCAAACACCAGGGATTGTCATTATTCGCTTTTGCAGTAATGATTTCAATTAATATTTAGATCATTAATATTCCCCATTACCACTCACGACAAGAAATGTTTACTATGGACTTAGTAAAAGGATTTAAATTATATGCCATTATAATCTTTCCTTAAACTTAAAATTATATATTCACCCTAACCTGGGCGGAAAAAGCAAATATATAAAGTGTCTTATTCTATTGGTAGATTTTTAGCCC
>CANRDZ010000062.1 GCA_947629465.1 uncultured Bacilli bacterium
ATTTACATTTAAAATAATTGATAATTTAACTAATTTTTCTAATGGAATCATTTTTGTACTATCCGTTTCACTTTCAAATCTTTTATAGTGATTATGATTATAGTCCAAAAGTTCTGCTATACTTTCTGATGAAAAAGGATTGATTACACTACTAGAATTATTATTTTTAAATTCATTGTATTTTTCCAAACGATACTTTTTTATATTTTTACAAATGGTTTCGTATATTTCGTCTTTATCAATTTTAGAAACTTTTTGTTTTAAAGTTTCAAATTCATTTGTAGCCATCTCTACACCTCTTTATACACCAATTATCCCATTTTGAGGCTTACAAAATAGCCACATATCCACGCAAGAACTATTGAAAGCAAGATTATTCATTGATATAATTTAATTGGCATAAAAAAAGAATAGCCATGTATTCTTATCGTCTAGGTATGCGATGATTAACAACAGAATTCCTTTTAACAAAAAGTTGTTCTAAAGGTACTCCTAAAGTATCTGCAATATGTCCTATATAATCAATTCTAGAATTTCTTTTAGCATTTTCAAGATTTGAAACATAAGTTGTCGTTGTTCCAAGTTCATCTGCAAAATCTTCTTGGGACCAATTCTTTTTTAATCTAAAATATATAATATTATTTGCTAATATTTTTCTAGCTTGAGTTTCATATTCATTACTTTTTATTATCATCACATCCTTTCTCTTAATAACTTACTATCATTGTAATAAGTAGTTTATAGTCTTACCATACTAATTATGTAGTAAGTTATTGCTAAATATACTTAATTTAACGAGAAAAAATTGACGAAAAAATGCTAATAATTTAAGCTAAGGAGGTGTAAAATTTATGGAGTTTATTTTTTGGGAATTAATAATGTTTGTTGTATCGTTATTATTAACATTAGTAACTATACCCATTAATATATTTTTTTTCGATGGTGGACTATATGAGTGTATATATGTTGGTGTAATAGTATTTATTGGATTGCTAATTTATCTTACTATTGGTTATTTTATATATAAAAAAGCAGAAAAAGAAGAACAAGAAATTATAAATAAAGCACAGAGTACAATTAAAAAAGACTATCAAACCCTACTTGAAGAAATAAAAGATACTTTATTAAAAGATTATAATCTACATATTACTAGTTTTTATCCACTAAAAATAAAGAAAATAAAATATGTTAATCCAAAGCTCCAAAATAAAAAGGAAATGAAAAATTAAATTATTTTTAAGCAAAAAAATAATATGATCCGATTTGATCATATTGACTCAATGACGCTTATGACAGCATTTTTTCGGTGGGGTACTCCCACATTTAAATGTCATAAGTGTCATTTTTAATCTATAATATCACTAACTTTTATATTGTAATATTCTGCTAATTTTTTTACTACATCATTATTTATTTTCCTTTTACCATTTTCATATTTGTTATATGTAGATTTATCCACACCTAAATATTTAGCTATATCATCTTGAGTTTTATTATTTTCATTTCTTAAATTTTTAATTCTTAATCTTGCTACATTTTGAATTTTTTCTTGTTCTTTTTCGAAATAATCACCTATGGAATTAGGATTATCTAAATCTAATACTATATATTTTTGTTTATCTTTTGCTACTAAATTTGAATAATTAAATAATTGTTTTTGTTCTTTAAGAGTTAATTCGGGCATATCTTCAAAAAAATAATCTGTTGATACTTTATAAAATTTAGCTAATTCCCTTAATACTTGTAACGGAATTGTTCTATTCCCTACTTCATAATCTTTATATGTATTTCTATTTACACCTATGACTCCACAAATTTCTCTTTGAGATAAATTAAATTTGTTTCTTAATTCTGTCATATGTTTTCCTATGACAATATTAATAGTATCTTTATCATTCTTTCTCATAAGAACTAACTACTCCTTTATATATCTTAAATTGTATCACAAAATGGTGCATTCTGTCTATTTCATATTTAAACCTTCTTAATCTTTTTTAAACATTTTTAAAATTAATTGTTGACATTTAGCACCAATATGTAGTATTATTATTTCTAGGTGCAAATTGGCACTTTTAAAATAAAGTCTAAATTGACAATTTGCACCTAATATGTTCTTTGAAAACATTTTCTAAAGAGTTAGTCCTCACCGATAATTACTGACTCGTTAAATAAATGCAAGGTATCGCGAATCCCTATTGGCACGGGAGTTGTTGGTAATCTAAAACCATCCTTAGAAGTACGAGAAGTCGTAAAAATTGTACTTACATCCTTAAAGGGAGTTTTTGGTAACACTAAAACCATTAATATGAGAAAGAAAGGGAGGAAAAAAATATGAATGCTAAAGAAACATTAAATTTAATATCTAAACAATGGTGTAATCTACAAGATTTACAAAAATTAACAGGTTTAGGTAAAAATAATGCTATTAAATTAAAAAATGAAATAAAAACAGATTTACAAAGTAAAGGTTATCTATTACCAAATAAACAATTACCAATGAATGAAGTTGTAAATTATTTAAAGATAAACATTAGCTATTTACAAAAGATGGCAAAAGAAAGTTATTAACTAGGAAGGATTTAATTAATGAAAAACATAAAACAAATGCGAAGTGAAAGTATAAAAAAAGATTTCATAGTTGATAACCTAATCAAATCTAACGGAATTTATTGTCTAGTTGCTAGACCAAAAGTTGGCAAATCATTACTTGCACTACAACTTGCTAACTCCATTGCAACAGGCAAACCATTTCTAGGACATCAAACTAATCCGTCTCCTATTTTATATATTAGCACAGAAATGGATTCAGCACAATTAATTGATAGAATTGATAAAATGAATTTAAAATTTAATGAGAATAATTTTTTGTTTATTGAACAAAATCCTACTCAAAAAAAATTAAATTTAATAGATTTACAATTAGATTTTCAAGAGTTTGCTAATGTTTATAATGGTAAATTTGTCATAATTGATATGTTTAGTGGAATCGATTTTAATAGTGGATATGACTTAAATAATTATCAAGATATTGGACAAATTATTATTCCTAAATTTAGAGAATTATGTAGAAAATATAACTTCTCTATTTTACTAATTCATCATTTAAATAAGAACAATACTTCATTAGGTAGCACTGCTATTGATGGATCAGTTGATGGTAAAATAACATTAAAATTAGATAAAAATATTAATAATAAAATTATATTAAACTATGAAAGTCGAGATTATGAGAGTTTCGATTTAGTATTAAAACGAAATAATAATTTATTATTTGAAATGTCAGAGGTTGAAAGTGATGACTTGAATCCTAATTTACTTTTGTTTCTAAATTATGCAATTAAGCAAAAAGATTTTTACTTTACTTCTTCAGAAATAACAAGTAAATTAAATTTACAAATCACCCCTACCTCATTTGGAAGATTATTAAATAATAATATAGATATTTTAGAAAAAGAAGGACTTCATATTGAACAAAAACGAACTTCTAATGAACGAACATATCATGCAAAATATGAAGAACCAAATTATGATAACTAAAATATCATCTCATAAATTTTTGTTACTTTTTCTAAAAAAGTAAGTAAAAAATGAACGAGGCACGTTTTGTTTTCGTAAGAAAATGAAAGTGGCGATAGTGAATATTTTTACAATTTTTTAAAATTTATTTTAAAAAATTTATTTAAAAAATAATTATCGATAGATAGTTATTTTTTAAATTGTTGGTGCATTTGCTTTTGCTTTAGCTTAAGCATTTGCAACAACAATAAAAGGGTTTTTAGGGAATTCCCTAAACTCACGAATTGGGCTATGCCCTAGTGAGATAGGTCTAAAAGACCTTTTACAAAGAAGAATACACAAAGGAGGTTTAAAAATGTATGATGGAAAACAAGTTTTAAGAATAGAAAATAAATATAAAAGCAAAGATTTATATAACATTGGAATTGAGATGATTAAACGAAAAGGAACAGGAAATTATGATGAAGAAAGGAACAAATTTAATGTTGAATATGTATCACTTACTGAAAAAAATTTATATCAACAAGTCAAGCAAATTTTAAAAAATAAAAATATTGAATATCTAAATAAACCTACTACCAATTTGTTAAATGGTGTAACTTTTACAAGTGGATCAGAATTTTTTGAGGCACTAGGAATGAAATTTGTTGATAGTGGTAGAACTTATAAAACAGGAGATAAAAAAGGACAAATTGTAAAAACACCATATATAAAATCAAATGAAGATATACCTCAAGCGGTTAATTATTTCTTTGATTCTTGTATGGATTTTTTGAAAGAATATGTTGGCGAAGAAAATATAATTTTAGCTCAAGTGCATTATGATGAGGATACTCCTCACTTACAAGCATACTTTTTGCCTATTGTTAATGAAGTTAAAAGAAAGTGCTATGAGAAAGATTCTAATGGAAATGTCGTCAAAGAAAAAATTAAAAATAAAAATGGCGATATAACTATTGTTCCTAAACTATTAAGAGATGAAAATGGAAAAATAATTTATGAATCTGTTAAAGGAAAATTTTTAAATAACGACCAATTTTGGAAAAACAGAGGTGGTAAAAATTCCTATGCTCAAATGCAAGATTCATTTAATAAATTTATTAACGAACGAGGTTTTAAATTAGACCGTGGAAATGTTGGGGCTAATATTGAACATAAGACTAAATTAGAGTTTCAAATTAGCGAAAATAAAGCTGAATTAGAAGAATTAGTTAAAGAAAAGGAAAATACCTTAAGAATTATAGAAAACTCTAAAAATAGTCTTATTAAAGCCAATAATGAAATAAAAAAAGATGTTTTAAATCCAAAGAAAAATATAGTTGGTTATAATTCAACTGATGTTGAAAAAATAATTGATTATTCAAAAGGTTTAGAACAAATTAATATTTATCAAAAAACTGAAATTGAAAATAAAGATATTACGATTAATAAATTATCTAAAGAAAATGAATCATTTAAAAATAATGAGGAATTAGTTAAAAGAAATAATTTAATTAATGAACAAAAAGCTACTATTAAAGAACAAAAAAAGGAAATTAATAGACTAAATGATTTAGTCGAAATTTTAAGTAATAATATTGAAAATTTAAAAACTAAATTAGAAAAAGAAATTAATAAGTGGAAAAATCGTTTTAAAAAGATGTGTAAAGCTATTGATACTCTATTAAATAGAGATAATCCTAAAGATGATGTTGAAGATTACGAAGATTTAGCTGACTTAATTAACATTAGTTATTATGATAATGAAACTAATAAAGATAAAGACGATATGGAAATTTAATTAGAAAGGATTGATTAAATATGATGAAAATTATAATAAACAAAAATACCAATATTGATAAAGAATTATTAATTATTAAAACTTTAGAATATTTAATAAATGAAGATAAGATAAATAACGATCCTAAAAGTTTAAAATATCATAGTATGGCTTTGGAAGAACATAAAAATGTTCTTTCAAAGTTAAAAAATAATGTTGGGAGA
>CANRDZ010000063.1 GCA_947629465.1 uncultured Bacilli bacterium
TTTATCATAATAAAAATTACAGTATAATGATTTACTACTTACTACTGTTATACTCATATCTTCATTTAAGGTTATTGAATTATTTACTGTATTACCCTCATAATCTATACATTTTGATTTTGTTGTATTCAAAAAATATCCTTGCGTTGGAAACGTTGTATCTGTTGTTAAGGTATGATCCCCTTTACCCATATTTTGTTCTTTATATATTGCAAATTGTTTATTTAAAGTTTTTTTCTGTCTATGTATCTCTACTTCATTTAAAGTATTATTTCTTATTTTAGTTATTGGTATTATTAATAATAGTATTAATAATAACCCCCCCCCATACGAACATTATTTTGCTTTTATTTCTCATAGACTATCTTTCTCTTTCTATCTTAATTCAAGTTTATTATTTTTTACTTCCTTTGTCAACCTAAAAAAAATTAGGTATATATTTAAAATTTTATATGAAATTTATTACAAATTGATAAAAATAAAAAAATACTCACATTTTAAGGAGTATTTTTAAACATAGCTTTTGCGCTTCTCAACATTTGAACAGTATAACCTAACTCATTATCATACCACGCTACTATTTTATATAATTTTGTTCCATTAACATCAACCATATTTGTTAAAAGTCCATCAACTAAAGATCCACATCTTTTACCAATAATATCACTAGAAACAATAGGATCTTTAGTAAATTTTAAAGTTTCACTTTGATTATTAATAAATACATTATTTATTTCTTCAATTGAAGGGCTTTTTTGTAATTCAACAGTTACATCAATTAAAGATCCATCAGCTACTGGAACTCTAAAAGCTAAACCATCTAATTTTCCTTTTAATTCTGGAATAACTAATCCAATAGCAGAAGCTGCCCCTGTAGAAGCTGGAATAATATTTTGACTTGCAGCTCTTCCTCTTCTCGCATATATTCCTTTTTTATGAGCTATATCAAGAGTTTCTTGATCATTTGTAAATGCATGAACTGTGCTCATAAAACCCTTAACTATACCATAATTATCATTTAAAACTTTTAAAACAGGAGCCAAACAATTTGTAGTACAACTAGCTGCTGAAACAACTTGTTCACTACCATCTAATATATTTTCATTAACTCCATAAACAACCGTTTTCATATCACCTTTACCTGGAGCCGAAATTAAAACCTTTTTAGCACCAGCAGTAATATGTTTCATTGCATCTTCTTTTTTTGTAAATACTCCTGTACATTCTAAAACCAAATCAATATTTAACTCTTTCCAAGGTAAATTAATTGGATCCTTTTCACTAAAAACTTTAATTCTTTTTTTACCAGAAATAACTAAATCATTTCCTTGAAAAGAAATTTCATCTTCATGAAAAGACCTATGTACAGTATCATATTTTAACAAATGCGCAAGTTCTTCTGCATTTGACAAATCATTTATTGCTACAACATCAAAATCACTAGTTGTAATCATTTCTCTAAAAGCAATTCTACCTATTCTTCCAAAACCATTAATCGCTACTTTAATCATCATATCCTCCTATAAATTCCCTAAGTATTGAATCTTCAGTTACATATTCACCAGGTATTGTATAAAAAATTTTTAAAAAATTTAATAATCTACGAGCTTCCTCATAATAATCACTATCTGCTTTTATACTTCGCAAAAGTGGTTCAACATAAACTCTTTCAACTCCTATTTCATAAGCTAAAGCTGTATTTATAATTTTATCAGCTTGATGAATATAAGGAAAAATATATTTTTCTTCCCCATTTCTTACGCTTTGCCATCTATGAATTGTTTCATTAACATCATAATTTCTAGTTCGATTATCTCTTATTATCCTTCTAATTAATCTTAAATCTGTTGTAGATACATAATTATGTCTATCAATATTAAGAGGAATAAAAGGACTTAAATATATTTTATATTTATATTTATTATCTATTATTGGCAATAATTCATCATTTAATGCATGTAACCCCTCAATTAAAATAATACTGTTTTCTTCTAATTTTATAGAATTTTCTCCAAATTCTTTTTTACCACTTACAAAATTATAAACAGGAATATTAACCTTTTCTCCTTTTAACAAATTACTTAATGTATTATTAAATAAATTTAAATCAATAGCAGTTAAACATTCAAAATCATATTCGCCATTTTCATCTTTAGGGGTTTCATCTCTTTCAACAAAGAAATCATCAATAGACAATTTAATAGGATTAAAACCTTGAGCTCTCAAAATAGAAGCTAATCTTTTTGTTGTAGTAGTTTTACCACTTGATGATGGCCCAGCAATTAAAACAAATTTAATATTTCTATTACTAGTAATTTCTTTTACCACATCAGTAAGATTAAAATTAAATACTAATTCACATGATTTAATAAAATCTTTAATACTACCGTTACCAACCGTATTATTAATTGAAGTAGCATATTTCATATTTAAAGTTTCTAACCAATTTTTACCGACTAAAAAAGAATTTATAATATTATCATAATGAACATATTCAGGTATTTCCCCATTATAGTGCCAATTAGGTATTAAAAATACAAATCTATTTCTACCCAAATAAACTATATCATATTTTGTAATACTTCCAGTACTATAAGGCATATCACTATAAAAATAATTATATATACCATTTAATTCATATAAAGTTATAACCATATCAGATATATTTTCTATATTTTCACATTTTTCATCTAAATTTAAATCTTTATAAAATCTAATTGCATCTTTTTTTCTTATATTATATTTTTTTATTGGTTTATCTTCTAATACAATTCTTGCCATAATGCCTTTAATTTTTGCTAAATCTTCTTGGGTAAGTATTTTATTACCTACAACTTCTCCTAAAATTCCTTTAGGGACACTATGTTGATAATTTATATCTAATTCAGGATAAGCTTCTTTTAAAGCTACTTCAAATAAGAATTCTAAACCACTTTTATATATTTTATTACCAATTATATCATTACAATCTATAAATTTTATTGTTTGAGAATTAGTTGCATAATCTGAAAGAGAAAAAACTTCATTTTTAACTTTTACTCCTAAAGTATTTTTAGAAGCATTAAAAGATTTACTTATTTCATAATAAGTAATATTTTTAGGAAATTCTTTTTTTGAACCATCATCTAAAGTAATTAAAATTTTTTCCATAATAACTAGTCCTTTACCCTTTACCAATAAATATAATAACACAATTTACTATTTTTTTGAATAAAAAATAGTAAATTATTATATTATAATTATAGGTGATGAAATGAATATTATACCAACAGTGATAGAAAAAGATAGTAATAAAGAATATGCTTTTGATTTATATTCAAGGCTCTTAAATGATCGAATAGTTTTTTTAAGCGGTGAAGTAAATGACAATATGGCTAGTATAATTGTATCAGAACTATTATATCTTGATAGTTTAAATCATAATGATATTTATTTATATATTAATTCCCCTGGAGGATCTATTACTAGTGGAATGGCCATATATGATACAATGAATTATATAAAAAGTGATATTAAAACTATATGTATAGGTTTAGCAGCTTCAATGGGAGCTTTTATTTTAGCTAATGGAACAAAAGGTAAAAGATGTAGTTTACCTAATTCAGAAATTATGATTCATCAACCTCTTGGAGGTACTCAAGGACAAGCTACAGACATAAAAATTGCAGCAGAAAGAATATTAAAAATTAAAGATAAATTAAATAAAATACTAGCAGATGTCACTAACAAAGATATAGAAGAGATAGAAAAAGACACAGAAAGAGATAATTTTATGGATCCAGATGAAGCTTTAACATATGGATTAATAGATGAAATAATCAAATAAAAATACTAATTATTCATTAGTATTTTTTTTATCCCATTTTATTATAATATCACCTTCAGTAGATAATAAAAAATTTTCTCTAGCATAATTTATTAAGCCTTCATTTTCACTTAATCTAGCAATTTCAGTATTTAACTTTTCTTCTGTTTCTACTAAATAATTATATTGAGCATTAAGTTCTCTTTCTAATTTTTTATTTTTCATTATCTGATTCCAATCTTTATATACACTTCCAACTAAAAAAGTTAGCAATGATAAAATTGCTAAAAGGATTAATATAAGTCTTTTTTTTTCTTTTTTACTTTTTTTATGCATATAATCTTCCCTTTTAACATCCTTATTTAAAATAAGATTAGCATAATATTTTTTTTATTTCAATTCTTAAAAATTCTTTTGACATGAATTTTACTAAACATTTTTTTATTAATTATATATCCAAATATAAAACCAAGTAAAACAGTCAATACAAAATAAATATGAAAATAGCCTTTATTTAAATGATATAAAAATATTATATATATTATTGTCATATCTAAAACATAAATAAAAGTAATAATATGCTTATATATAACTTTTAAATTATTAATCATTTTAAAATTAAAAATTGTTAAAAAATAAAATAATATACCAAACAATAATGATAATAATAAAGTTATCAATTGTAAATTTGCACTCATTATTTAAATAATTTAGAAAGCAAACTTTCTTCTTTATTTTTTTTAATATTTTCTATATATGCTAAACTAATTAATTTACCCTTTATTTTAACATTTCCATCATGTGTATCAAGTTTTACTATTTCTAATCCTTCACCCTTTAATAAAATAACCCCCATATTTGATTCCATTAAAAATTCTTGATCATCAAAACTACTTATTTTATTTATACCACTCAAACTTATAACACTTCGATCTGTAATTTTTATTTCATGCGAACCATAATTTACCATATCCATATTACTTTCCATAAATCCTCCTATAGAATAATATGGTTCAATTAATAAAAAAAGAACTATATTTTATAGCTCTTTAATTATTATAATCAATTTTCTTCTTCAACAGTTGGATTATTATATTCAGCTAAAATTTTTGTTTCAAACATTTCTCTTGTTTCAGCATTAGTTGGATGAACAATATCTTCAAATTTATCATCATTTACTTTACGGCTTGGCATAGCGCAAAATAATCTATTTTCTCCTTCTATAATTCTAATATTGCTTACAACAAAACAATCATCGATAGTTACAGTTGCATAACCTTTTAATCTAGAACCCTCTCTATCTACTTTGTGAACACGTACCTTTGTAATTTCCATAATTACCACTCCTTATCTTGATTTCACAATCTAATACCATTTTATACCATTAATTTCTTTTTTTCAAGCATATTGTCTATTTTTAACAAGAAATTTTTAACATGTGTTAATTAAAATTTTAAATTCTCGATATAAAGAAAAAGGAGAATTTAGTTTTGGAATGGATAATAATCTGATTATG
>CANRDZ010000064.1 GCA_947629465.1 uncultured Bacilli bacterium
ACCCCCCCCCATACGAACATTATTTTGCTTTTATTTCTCATAGACTATCTTTCTCTTTCTATCTTAATTCAAGTTTAGTATTTTTTCTTTCCTTTGTCAATATAAAAAAGCAATCTAATTCATTGCTCTTTTAAACATTTTTTCTAAATCGTATATGCTAAATTTAATAATAGTTGGTCTTCCATGAGGACAATTATATGGATTATCGCAAGTCATTAAATTATTTAAAAGTCCTTCTATTTCTAACATTGATATATGTTCATTTGCTTTAATAGCCATTTTACATGCTAATGTAATAGCAACATTTTCTCTAAATTTAATTGGATCAAAATTACCTTCTAAATTTATTATTAAATCAATAATTTTTCTAATGCTTACTTCTTCATAACCAGTTTTAAGCCAAAAAGGATGGCTTTTAACTGCTATAGTATTAATTCCAAATTCTTCCCATTTAAAACCAATGTTTTCAAATACTTCATGATATATTTTGAATTTTAAATATTCACTTTGAGAAAGTTCAATATTTATAGGTATCAATAAATCAATAATATTAACTTGTTCTTTTTTTAGATTATTTAAATAATTTTCATAATTAACTCTTTCTTGAGCAGCATGTTGATCTAAAAGATAAATACCATCTTCATTATCACATACAATATAAGTACCAAGACATAATCCAACTGGGTGTAATATTAAACTTTTAAATTCTTCATTTTTAACTGGCTCTTCTGGAGTTGCAAAATCAAAGGTAGTTTGTTCTCCTTTAACATCAACATAATTATTAATAGGAATAAAACTATTTTTTATTTTTTCTTTATCTTCATCTTTAATTGCATCTGGTATTAACAAGCTATTATATAAAGCTTCTTTAATTGTTTCATATATTAAATTATATAAATCATTTATTTTACTTATTTTAACATCTTGTTTTGTAGGATGAATATTAACATCTACTAAAGTAGGATCTACATAAATATTTATAATTACTACTGGGTATTTACCATCTGGTTTATAAGTATAATAGGCATCATTAATAGCTCTATTAATATCAAAATTTTTAACTACTCTTCCATTAATAAAAGTTATCATTTGATTCTTTGATGATTTTAACAATTCAGGTTTACAAATATAACCATCAATTTCAAAATCATCTGATAATGCATGAATAGCTAGCATTTTACTTGATGTATTAAGGCCAAATATCTCATGAATCGTTTTAAGTAAATTACCACTGCCACTTGTTTTAAATATTTCTTTACCATTATTGGTTAAAGAAAAAGATATTTCTGGTTTAGCTAAAGCTTCTTTTTCTAAAAAAGAAGTAGTATTTGCTAGTTCAGTTGTATCGCTTTTTAAATATTTAAGTCTTGCTGGAGTATTATAAAATAAATTTGTAATTGTTATTTTAGTACCTATTCTAGCATCACTTAAAGATTTATTAATTAAATTTCCACCTTTAACATGAATATTTGTTCCAATATCTTTTGAACAAGTATCTAATATAACTTCAGAAACACTTGCAATTGATGGTAAAGCTTCTCCTCTAAAACCTAGTGTATCAATAAAAAACAAATCATCATCTTTATATATTTTACTTGTAGCATGTCTTTGAAAAGCTAATAGAGCATCTTCTTCATCCATCCCAATTCCATCATCGATTACAGTTATTTCATCAAGTCCACCTTTTAATAAGTTAACTTTTATATTTTTTGCTTTAGCATCAATTGAATTTTCTACTAATTCTTTAACAACAGAAGCACATTTTTCAACTACTTCTCCGGCTGCTATTTTATTAGCTAAATTTTCACTCATTACTTTTATAATACTCATTTTTACTACATCCTTTATTTGATAATTGATGATCTAATTTCTAATTTTTTATTAGTTTTAATAAGACAATTATCTTTAACAAAAATAAATCCGCCATCAAATAATATATCTGTTGGCTTATCTATTTTTATTTCATATTCTAAATTAATTGTTTCTTTTTTACTATTAATTTTTATTTTATTATCGACAAATATTGTAAGATTTGCATTCCCATTTAATTTAAGATCATTAATTGTTAATATATAATTATTATTTATTTTTTTAGTATAACATTTAATTTTTTCAATATAATTAGTTCTATTTAAAAGAAGACCTGGAGAATCAAATATTAAAATATTATCTTTGTTTATTTTAATAAAATCTAAAGTTGTATTTTGATATTTACTAGTAGTAAGTACAGTATTAAATAAATTGTTTATAAGAGTACTTTTACCAGAAGAAGTTTCGCCACAAAAAATTACTTTTTTATAAGAATTAATTATATTTTTTAAATAATTTAAATATAATTTTTGACTAGCACTTATAAACAAGATTTCTTCTTTAAGATCATATACTTTTCTAATATTTTCTTCTAAATTTTCTAATTTTAAGTTGTTTGGTATTAAATCACATTTATTTAAAATTAATATTTTTTGATTTTTGATTTTTTTAAAATTATCTACAACTTCATTATTTAAATTAAATAGATCACTTATAAAAAAAGTAAAATAATTTAATTTATTAATTTTAGTAATTATATTTTGATTATCTATATTTTTAGTAATAATATTTTGATTATAATGAATAGTTTTAAAACACCTTTCACAATATTTATTATCTAAATTTGGAGTATAACCTTTAAAATTTTTATCCTTATTTTGAAGAGTTATTCCACAACCAATACATTTATTCATAATATTCTCCCTTATAAAGAATACCCTTTTTATTTAATTTTTTTATTATTTTTTTTTCAAATTTTCTTATAACTCTAACATGAAAAGGCTCATCTTCACTTATAGCATTAACTAAAATAGTCGTAAAGTTCATTTTATTGCCACCCCAAATATCCGTAAGAATAGAATCACCAATCATAGCAACTTCAGTATCTTTTAAATTATATAAATTTAAAATTTTTTTGTATTTTTTGGTTAAAGGTTTTTTAGATGAATATGAAGTATCTAAATTTAACTTTTCTTTAAATGGACGAAGACGATTTTTATTACTATTAGAAACAATAATAATTCGAAAATCTTTCTCTAGTTCAAACATTTTTTCTCTTAATTTATCATCAGGATAGTCAGTTCCATAACTGGCAAGAGTATTGTTTAAGTCAAAAAGTAAACATTTTATTCCTCTTTTTTTTAATTTTTTATAATTTATTGTATAAATACTTTGAGCATATATATCAGGAACAAAAATATCCATAAAATCACACTTTCTTTAATAATTATATAATAGAAAAGATAAAAAAAGAAGAATTATTTTAAAATAAAAACATTTGAAATAAAATTCAAATGTTTAAAATAAACTTAATTGAGCTGATTCAGGCATTGAATCAAAAACCCCTAAACTTCTTAATTTATCCATGGTTGAAATATTGACTTTACCTCTTTCTTGAAAATCTTCAATACAATAAAATTCTTTCTTATTTCTTTCCTCTACTATTTGATTGGCCACAGATTCACCTAAACCATCAATAGTACAAAAAGGTGAAATTAAAGTTATTTTATCATCTGCTATGATGTAATTTTTAGCTTGACTTTTTCTTATATCAATATTACCAAATTTAAATCCTCTTGCTGTTGCTTCTAAAGCTAATTTTAAAGTTTCTAATAATTCTGTTTCACGACTAGTTGCTTCATAACCTTTACCTATTATTTCATTAATTCTTGCTTTTATAGCGTCATAACCTTTTATCATTGTTTCTATTTCAAAAATATCAAAACGGGTTGAAAAATATGATGCATAATATTCGGCTGGATAATGAACTTTAAAATAGGCAATTCGAAAGGCACTCATAACATAAGCTGCAGCATGAGCTTTTGGAAACATATATTTAATTTTTTCACATGAACCAATGTACCAATCAGGTATACCTGCATCAATCATTGTTTTTTTATGAACAGCCCATCCTTCAGGATCTTTACTAGCTTTTCCTTTTCTTACAAATTCCATAATTTTAAAAGCTTTTATTGGTTCCATACCACATTGTATTAAAAAGACCATTATATCATCACGACAACCAATTACATCTTTAAATGGTACGACACCTTTTCTAATTAATTCTTGTGCATTGCCAAGCCATACATCAGTACCATGAGAAAGGCCAGATATTTTTATTAGTTCACCAAATGTTGTTGGTTTAGTATCTTTTAACATTCCAATAGTAAATGGAGTACCAAATTCAGGAACCCCTAATGTACCTGTTTCATTCATAATTTGTTCTTTAGTTACACCAAGAGGTTCAGGTGATAAAAATAAGCCCATTGTTGCTTTATCATCAAACGGTACAGTTTTAACATCAATTTTAGTTAAATCTTGTAACATTCTAAGTTGAGTTGGATCAGTATGACCTAAAATATCTAATTTTAAAACATCTTGATCAATGGCATGATAATCAAAATGAGTAGTTCGCCAAGCCGCATCAACATCTTCAGCTGGATATTGATAAGGTGTAAAATCATAAACATCCATATATCCCGGAATAACAACTATTCCACCTGGATGTTGTCCTGTTGTTCTTTTTACTCCTACACAACCCGCTGCTAATCTTTCCGTTTCTATACTCCGCATAACAATATTTTTATCTTCACAATAGCCTTTAACGAAACCATATGCTGTTTTTTCAGCAACTGTTCCAATTGTTCCTGCCCGATAAACATTATCTTCACCAAATAAAACTTTAGTATATTCATGAGCTGCGGCTTGATTTAAATCAGAAAAGTTTAAATCAATATCAGGTACTTTATCAGCATTGAACCCAAGAAAAGTTGCAAATGGCATATCTTCACCATCTTTAATCATTTTTGTTCCACATTTAGGACAATCTTTATCGGGTAAATCAAAACCAATTCCATATT
>CANRDZ010000065.1 GCA_947629465.1 uncultured Bacilli bacterium
ATCAATTTTATACATTATATCTGATAGATGATAAAGAATACGAACTATATGATGAAGATAACAAAAAAATTGGAAATATAACAGGTTTAGAATTAGAAAACTATGTTTTACAACAAAAGAAAGAGATAGATTCATTATATAGTAAATAATTTAAAAAATAATTCGCTCCAGATTAAATTCTGGGGCTTTTTTTAGTGCAAAGGAGGAAATTATATTATGTTAAAATTATTTAGTTTATTTTCAGGAATAGGAGCCTTTGAGAAGGCTTTAGAAAGATTAAATATAGAATATGAATTAGTAGGATTTTCAGAAATAGATAAATTTGCTATAAAAAGTTATTGTGCAATTCATAATGTACCAGAAACTAAAAATTTAGGAGATGTAACAAAAATTAATATTGATAAAGTACCAGATTTTGATATTATGACATGGGGCTTTCCTTGTCAAGACATATCAATAGCTGGAAAATTGCAAGGAATTAAAGAAGGAACTAGAAGCGGATTATATTATGAAGGATATAGAATTTTAAAAGAAAAAAGACCTAAATATAGTGTTATCGAAAATGTTAAAAACTTAACGAGCAAAAGATTTAAAGAACAATTTAATTCTATTTTAAAAGATATATCCGAATTAGGATATAATAATTATTGGCAAATTTTAAATGCAAAAAATTATGGAGTTCCACAAAATAGAGAAAGGGTATTTATTATTTCTATTCGTAAAGATATTGATAAGAAAAAATTTGAATTTCCACCTCCAGTAGTATTAAATATTAAATTAAAAGATATTTTAGAAAATGAAGTAGATGAGAAATATTATCTAACTGATAAAGGTATTGGAAGGCTTATAAAAAAGAACAATAAGTTATTAAAAGATTGTGAAAATCCTAATATAAGTTCTTGCATTATTGCAGGGTATCATAAAATGAGTGGTAATAACAATCAATATATAGCAGAATCTAATAATGTAGAAAGAGTTGCAGGATTATTTGATACAGAGAAAACAAAACATCAAGCAGGAAGTGTCTATAATCCAAATGGATTATCTCCAGCATTAACTACTATGAATAATGGAGGAAATAAACAACCATATATATTAGTTAGAGAAGCTACTAAAAGAGGATATACAGAAGCAAGAGAAGGAGATTCTATAAATGTTTCATATCCTAATAGTGTAACTAAAAGAGGACGAGTAGGTAAAGAAATATCACAAACTATATTAACATCAGCTAATATGGCAACTGTTTTTGAAACACCTAAGCCAATATGTTTAAACAACCGACCAAAGCAACCGAGTGTTCAAGATAGAATATATGATACAGAGGGAATAGCAACAGCAGTTACTGCTAGTCAATTTAGACCAAATATTGCAGAAAAAAAGATGTTTAATCCATATAACCAAAAAGAAATAAAAGATATAGCACCTACACAAACAACAACTTGTGGAATGGTAACATCTAGTTCAGCAGTATTAATTTCAGAAGATGGAAAACATTTTATGAAAATAAGAAAATTAACTCCTCTTGAGTGTTGGCGACTTATGGGATTTGATGACAAAGATTATTATAAAGCAAAATCTATAGGAATATCTGACTCACAACTATATAAACAAGCAGGAAATAGCATAGTTGTAACTGTTTTAGAGGCAATATTTAAAAACCTATTGAAAAATTAAAACAGTATAAGGAGTTATATTAATTGTCATAAAAACGCAGAAAATACTTGACTTTAATAGAAAATATGCTATAAGTAAACATTCACAATGGCAGATGATATTAAGAAAATAAAATGAAATTTGTGATCTTAATTTGTCCTAATTCATCCAAATAAAAATAATGATAATTGATTTATTAATAGGGAAAGAGTCTAGTAAATTCAAAATAACCAAAACTTTACTTATTATGTAAAATGTGCTATAATTATATATAGGAATATTGCATTTTATATCATATAACTCCAATAAATATGTAAGTACAGAGAGGAGTGTGCCAATTATGAGTGAAATGAAAATGCCAAGTGCAGAAGAATTAGCAGAAGTAGTATATAAATATTGCCAAACTAATAAAATATCATATATAAGAGAAGATGAATTAGTAAAAAAAATTACAGATAATGAAATGAAAAATAGGAATATATTAAAACCCAAAAATGATGATTTAGATAAAAAAATTGAAGATTCTTCTGATATTGATATAGAAAATGTGGGTAACTTTTTAATGTTTGCATTTAAATTGAGTAAGCGTTTTTATGATATAATAGATATTTTAATAGATGAGTGTAAGGCTAAAAGAGATAAAATAGAAGGAGAAAAATTTTATTATTTAACATTTTTCTTAACTCCTTTAGAAGTAGATTCAATCAAACTTGTTAAATCATCTATAGAAATATTGGCAAATGACCTATATAATTTTTGTAAAACCAATAATTTTAAAGCTTTAGGGAAAGATGATATAAAAAATGTCATAGATGTAAAGGATGATGAACTAATTGATAAAGTAATTGACATGTTAGAAAAGAAAGGGATGATTAGACTTTATAAAGTTGAAAATCAAAATGTTTTAGTATTTTATTTAACAGATAGTAAAATACAAATGAACAAAAACTTGAAATTGATGATAAAAAATGCTGCAGAATTATTATTGGATGATTGTAATCAGAATGATATTACATATATAGAAAAAAAAGAACTACAAAAAATGATGAATTATGAAGATAATAGTGATATATTTGATGAGTTGTTAGATTATTTAAAAGAGCGACATTTAATTGATATAGATTATAATTCTGAAGATGGCAAATATTACATAACTGTATATTGTTAGAAAAAAGGAGTGAATGATGATGATTACATTTAATTCACCTGTAATTCATGAAAATATAAAGATAAAGAAAATTCAAGCAATATAGAACATCATATATAAAACCATTTAATATAAAAATATTTTAATTGGAGGTAAATTATGAATAATTCGGAAATTGCTAAAAAACATGGAATAGTGGAAAATACATACTTTTCAGATGAATGTATTAAATTTTATTCAAATGTGGAGAAAGAGGTAATTATATTTCAAACAACAGGTTTGAATAATTTAATACAATCTGGATATACATTAGATAGAAACGAAAAATACTATGTAAAAAATAACGATTCAGTAAAATATTATTTTAATGATGAAGAATATGAACTATTTGGTTATGATAACTGCTTTACATACAATTTATTTTTATGTAATGAAAAATACAAAAAATTTAGATATATTTATCTTTCAGACTATAAGAATTTTGCTAGTGATGGTGTATATTTATATAAAAATAAATATTATTGCCAATATTATGAAGCTACACAGATATTATTTGTATTTAATAGAAATCAAGTAATTAGTAGTCCAGCACCATACATATATCCTGACTTAAAATTAGCAAAAAGTAAAGAGTTTATTTCTAAATATTTTGATATGGATGGAAATAAAGGCTCTAATAAATTAGGTATTTCAGAATTTTACGATTCAAATGACGATACTGTATTAGATCACTTTAATTTTCTATATACGAATATAATGAAAGAAGAATTAAAAAAAGAAAATCAATTATTTAAGGATGAGATTGAAAATATAGAAAATGAGATTGATAAATTAAATATGGGTGACTATGATAAGCTAGAAAATAAACTAAAAATATTGTTTGACAATGAAGATTATAGAAACTTCTGCAATTCAATTTGTTCTCCTGATGTTTTTAGCAAAAAATTGATGAAACATGGAGAAGTGAGAAAAAATTTAAAAAATAATTTTTGGATTTATCATGAATTTAAAACATCTTTTAAAGATGCAGAATCTGAATATATACAGGGAGAAGACTATACATTCTTAATATTAAATGCAATAAAGGCATTAGAATTTTTATTATATAGAAAAATCAGTGATTATGAAGATAATAATGATCTTTATTATGATGAAGAAATAACTGAAAAGACAATGCTTAATAAAATGATAAATTATATAAAAGAACATCAAAATATGTTCAAGATACAAGAAAACATTTCAAAGGAGCATTTTACTAATATTTTTGATTCATATATTGAATTGCTTTATGATGTTAAGAATAATTGTAGAAATGGATATTTTCATAAGGACAGGATAAATAAACCTAAAGAACTTGAAGAAAAAAGAGAAAAAGTTTTAGAGGCTATAGCAAAAACAATTATATTTATGAAGTAGTTATAAAATTATTAAAGGGGCTGTAAAAAAGTTCTATCCAAAAGAGGGTGTCCTAAAATAGGAATCCTCTTTTTGAATAATTATATAAAAACGACATATAATAAATATAGATTAATCTGATTTTTGAGCAAGAAGGCTCAACTATATATATATGTTTCATATAGTTTGATTTAAGTGATAATATATAAATTTGGTATGTTATCACTTCTTTTATATATTTTTACTTTACATATTTGACATAATGTGTTAAAATTAAAGAGTAGTATTTTAAGGTGTGATATGTAATGAAT
>CANRDZ010000066.1 GCA_947629465.1 uncultured Bacilli bacterium
TTTCTCATAGACTATCTTTCTCTTTCTATCTTAATTCAAGTTTATTATTTTTTACTTCCTTTGTCAACCTAAAAAAATTAATTTTCTTTAATCAATTTAAAAACAAAAAAGGCTTAAAATTTTTAATGTTATACATCAAAATTTTAAGTCCTTCTCTTTTTGAATTAAACTAAATAAGATTAATCTAACCCAAAAAAAATTCATAAACTTAACCTTCTGATACTAGACACTTTCTCTAGTATCAATATAATTGTAAAAAAAACGCAATACTTTGTCAATTTTAAAAATTAAAAAAAAGAGTGTTACAACTCTTTTATTGTGAAAAAAATTATTTTTCTTCATCAATTTTTAAAACATTTTCACCCTTATAGTTACCGCATTTAGTACAAGCTCTATGAGGTCTAATTGCTGCCCCACATTTAGGACAAGTAGTAACTGCTCCAACTTCTTTTTTTAGATGTGTTCTTCTCATTCTCTTTTTTGTTTTACTTGTTCTTCTAAAAGGAACTGCCATAAACTAATCATCACCTTTCAATAAATCTTCTAATTTTTTAAGCCTTGGATCTATTTCATCCACAGTCTTATTCTCGTCATTTATTAATTCCCAACCATTACCCTTTAAATTTGCATCACTTTTTAGAGTATAACTAATGGGAACCTCTAGAACAATATTTTCCCATAAAAGTTGTTTTAAATCAAGTATATTTTTGCCTTTTTCATAACAATTAAAATAATTTTCTTCTAAAGATGACAAATTTTCTTCTATTTTTAGATCAAAATTATAAGGTACATCTTCTAAAGTTATAGAATCCTGAATTATCATCGTTCCATAAAAATTTAAATCTATATTAATATCATCATTACTATCTTTAAATATATTTCCTTCTACTTTACTTTCTTTTAAATCTAAAATTCTTTTATCTAATTGATCATCCTTTAAAATATCATAATTTATATCTATTTTATTTTTATAATTTAATTCGTTTAAATCTATCAACATATTAAACACCACTTAAATTATATCAAAACTTGAAAAAAAGTAAATTATTTACTTCAAATAAAATATAAGATATAATTTTAATGGTGATATAATGTACAAACTAAAGTATTATTCTTTAACTAATAAAGAAAAATATCAATTAAAAAATAATTTTTATCAAACAGAATTTGGTAAATCTATTGATTTACGTTTAAAAAGAGTTTTTATAATTGGTATTATAGCTTTCTTTTTTGGAATATTTTTAATAATTACTAAAAAAAATATTTGGGATATTATAACTGCTATAAGTCTTTTATTAGCATCTTTTCTTTTTATATTTGGTAGTTTTAAAATAAGAATTAATAAATTAAATGATTTTTTAATTAAACAGAAGGAGAAATAAAGCTCTTCTTTTTTAATATGATTTAATATGGATGATGTTATTAGGAAATTAAAAAAATTAGACATTGATGATTTTATATGGTTAATTTATTTTTTTATTGTTTTATTTTCTCTAATTGCTAATTCTTTTCAAAGAAAATATATATTTTCTAAAGATAAAAAATATCGTAATATTGGAAGAGGAATTACTTTATCTCTTTTAATTGTGGCCTTTTTTATCTATTTATATTTTGTAATTGATTCAATTCAAGATATAAATCTTTTAAAATGTAATAATAATTCTAATCAAAGAAGAGTTGCTTTAGAAAGATTAATTACTACTCTTGTCTTTTTAGTAGGAGGAGCATTATCTATTTATACTGAAATAGATGATAAAGGTGGCGATGTTGATTTAGCTATTTTATAGCTCTATGATAAATTTGATTATTTTCTAAAGTTATACCTTTAATTTCAAATAATTCAGAAATACTCATAATTTGATAACCTTTACTATATAAAATAGGAAGTAATTCTTCAATAGCCTCTACTGTTTCATCATAAGAATCATGGAATAAAATAATATCTCCATCTTTAACATTATTTATAACATAATTTACAATATAATCACTTGAACGATAACGCCAATCATTAGTATCTAAACTCCATAGAATAAAAGAGGCATCTATTAAAGATGTTTGTTTTTCACTAATAACTCCATAGGGAGGTCTTATATATTTCAAATTATTTCCTGTTATACTTTTATATAAATCATTCATAAGATTAAAATCACTTTTTATCTCTTCATCAGTCATTTTACTCATATTTTTATGATTATAAGTATGACTTCCTATTTCATTACCATTATTTATAACAGATAATACTAAATCTTTTTGATATTTCATTTTATTTCCTAACATAAAAAAGGTAGCATGAAACAAATTATCTTTTAGATAACTAACTATTTTATTTGTTTTATTTTTATTAGGACTATCATCAAAAGTAAAAGCTATACTCTTTTTAGCATTAGTATAATTATAACCTATTTCATTTTCATATGTATTATCTAAAATAAAAGTAAAATCTAAATAATCTTTTATTTCATTATAATTAACTTTTAAATATAAAAGTTCATTTATTATTGGAGTTATATTATAATTATTAAAATATATTACTAATTCATTATCTCTTAAAACATAAGATTTTATAACATTATTTTTTAAAAGACCATTTACAACAAATTTAGGATATTTTAAATATAATAATTCTTCTATTTTTTTATTATATTCATTTATTTTATCACTTTTAATTAAATCCTCTATTTCAATTTCTTGATTATTATCATATAACTTACTTAAATAATTATCATTATTATCTTTATATAAATATGAAGTAATACTATTTATTTTATTTTTTTCGATTAAAATATAATTTTGATCTTCTTCTAAAAAACATCTATCAATTTCATCTTTTCGATAAAATTTAGAAAATGATACAGCATTAAACCCAATCAATAAGACAATAATTAATTTTAAAAAAAATACTTTATTCATAATTCATCAATTATATTATGGCTTTTTATTTAGTAATTCATTTACAAATTTTTAAAAATTATTTATAATTTATATATAAGAGGAAATTATGAGAATAGATAAAAATAATTATTATTTAAATATTGCTGAAGCAGTTAGTGAAAGAGGTACGTGTTTAAGACGTAATTTTGGCGCCGTTATTGTCAAAAATGATGAAATAATCTCAACAGGTTATGTTGGAGCTCCAAGAGGGAGAAAAAATTGCTGTGATTTAAAATATTGTTTAAGAGAAAAAATGAACGTTCCTAGAGGAGAACGTTACGAATTATGTCGAAGTGTTCATGCTGAACAAAATGCTATTATATCTGCATCAAGACGTGATATGTTAGATTCTACTCTTTATTTAGTTGGAAAAGATTATAAAACCGGTGAATATGTAGAAAATGCTAGACCTTGTGCATTATGTAAAAGAATGATTATCAATGCAGGGATAAAAAATGTAGTAATTAGAAATAATAAAAAGGAATATACGATTTTAAATGTTAATGATTTTATAGAAAATGACGAATCACTAGAAGGAATTAAAGGTTATTAAAGATTTTATCTTTTTAGAGTTAAAATCTCTTTAATAGAAGTTTCTTCTATTTTTTTATGACATTCTTTTTCTAATAGTTTTAAATCATTTATTAATCTTTGATTTAATTCTTCCCTACTAATATTAAAATTTAATAATATAATATCCATATCATTTTGATCAATAATTGGTTTTTTATTTATTAATTTATATTCAAATATTAATTTAATAAATTTTTCAATAAAAGGATAATTAGGGTTAGAATGAAATACTTCTTTACTAAAAGTACTAAAATCATTAGGAATAAAAATCCCATTTTTTATAGTTCCTAAACTTATTTTAGATACTTCATTAAGATCGAAAAAAAGTAAAAAATTTGGATTATCAATATTTAAAGGATCAAGTTCAAATAATGTTGGAGCACCCATATATTTAATATAAGGTTTTAATGTTTTCCTAGCAAAAAATGAAGGATATATTTTAGAACTAATAATTCCTAATTTTCTTACTTCTTTTTTTTGATTCCAAATAGGCCAACGTTCAGGAATTGTTTCTAAAGAAGTTTCTAATATTTGAAAATTATAATTTTCATTTAAATAAAAAGTAAATAATTTGCATAAATTTTTGGCAAACAATTCTAAATCAATTTCTAAATAACCATCCATATAAAGTAAAAAATCTGTATCCATAATAATTCTCTCTTTCTATAAACCATTATAACATGCCTTAATAAAAAGTAAAATTACAACGAAAAAAGTTCATAACATCAAATGTTATGAACCTATATTTTTAAATCGCATAGACGCGACTTTCAACTATCTATGGTGCACCTGAAGGGACTTGAACCCCCACGGATATATCCACTAGATCCTAAGTCTAGCGCGTCTGCCAGTTCCGCCACAGGTGCAATAAAATGGTGGACCTCGTAGGACTCGAACCTACGACCGCCCGGTTATGAGCCGGATGCTCTAACCAACTGAGCTAGAG
>CANRDZ010000067.1 GCA_947629465.1 uncultured Bacilli bacterium
CATATATATCACGATAGTTAGTATAGCATTTAATATTATGTTTTTCAACAAAATTAAATGAAATTATCGAAATTTAAACAAAAAAAATATTGGCAACTACCTATTTTCGCATTCACTATCGTCGGCGTTTTAGTGCTTAACTTCTCTGTTCGGGATGGACTTGTAACCATATTTTTACCAAATATTATGTATTATTTTTTATTGCTTTTTATTACTAGTCTTTTTGTTATCAATTATCATATATTATCATAAAATTATTTTAAATTTGTGTTACCTCTTATGTTACCCAACTTAATTTTATTCTAACAAATTTTATTTAATTAATAACATACATATTTCTTTAAACAATATAATTGTACAATATTTGGGGCTATTTTACAAACAATTTGTTATTCTAATTATATATCTTTACATAGCACATGAGTTAATCCGCCATTATTGATTAAAAAATATACATTATACTTGTATTTTTTTAGTTATAAAATGTAATAATAACCATTTACTAAAAATAATATTTATTTTTTTAAAAGTACATGTGTAATTGCATTTTTTTTAATACATTGAAAAAATCACAGCTTTTATAAGTGTTATTTACCTTTTTTATGTGCATAATGAGGCCTTTATTTTGTAATAAAAGCCCCAATATACCCCTATTATAATTAAATTTGATTAATTTTTTCTAATAATTCATAATTATTTGCTTCTAAATTTCTAATTTCAGAATTTAGTTCATTTATTTTATTAGATAATTCAATTATTTTATTAGAATTTTCAATAAGCTTATTTTCAAGGAAGCCTCTTCTTGATGTATCTTTAGTGTTTTTTAATTCTTCTTGGTATTGTTTATTTTCACTCATATAAGAATTTATTTCATTTGTATATTCAGCAATACTATTTCTATATTCTTGTATGGTATTATTGTTTTCATTTAGTTGTTTTACAAATGGTGCTTTTGCTTCTTCTTTTGCTTTTCTTTTGGCTTCTTGTTTTTCCCTTTCAGCTTGGGCTTGCCTTTCTAGTTCTTGTTTTTCTGCTTCTTCTTTTGCTCGCTTTTCAGCTTCTTGTTTTTCCAATTCTTCTTGAGCCAATTTTTCAGCTTCTTGTTTTTCTTTTTCAAGTTTTAGTGCTTCTTCATTTTCTTTTAAAGCTTCATCTTCTAGCTGTAATTGTGTTGTAGAAACATTATTAGAAGTAGCTTCTTCTTTTTTTATATCTTGTGATTTTTGATTAATTTGTTTAGTAGTATTATTTTTTTCTTTTGTAATATCTTCTTTATTAGATAAATCTATTTTATTTGTATCTTCGCTTATTTGTTGTTCATTTAAAACTACTTCTTTATTCGTTTTAGAATTAATTTTATTATTATTTAAGCCTAAACATGTAAAACCTAAACATACAAGAAAAATTATGATTACACTAGTTAAAAACAACTTTTTCACATACTCACCCCCTTTATAAAGGGGTATTATAGCACAATATCAATTAAATGTCATAAAAATAATTAATCTAGTGTTATTAAATTTATATTTTTAATCATCTATATAATACCATGTTTCTTCTGCATCAACACTAGTTAAAGCTGGAGTTATTGTCATACTTGTTTTATCATTATTAAATTCTATTTTATATGTTTTATTTTTGGAATTTTCACTATCTGCAATCACTTCTATTTTATTAAAACCAACAACTTTATAATTATAAGTGCCTATTGTAGTATTTAGAATAGATAAGCCACTTTCAAAATTATAAACAATTTTATTATCAGAAAAATCTAATACTAATTTATATGTTGTGCCTTTCTCACCTGTTTCTACTCTTACCCAATCTTTTTGTAATTCTTTTGATAAATTATTTTTTCCAATTGCCATTATAATAAAATACAATAATATAAAGGCTATTATTATAATGGTTATTATTAATACTTTTTTGTTTTTTAACAATGAAATATATTTTTTGGGCTTTTTGTCATTATTTTTATTTACTGAATATCCACATTTACCACAAAAAGAGCTATTTTCATCTAGTTTGTTTCCACATTTACTACAATACATAATTAACACCTCAATCTATAAATACTACTCTTGAAACTTTTTTATATTCATTTTTTGAACCTAAATAGCACTTGCTAAATGTGTATGTTTCCCCTGCTTCTAAATTTACATTTGTAGATAAATAAACATCTTCATATGAACCATCAGTAAAATATACTCTAACTTCACTATAACTTTTAATATTCCAAGTGCAACCATTATTGTTTTTTAATGTTATCGTTATATAATAACTATAATTAGAATATGAAGTAACAATAATATTAGTCTTTTCACATGCCTTAGATTTTGTTACATCCTTTAGCAAAGCCCATATTTTGTTATTTAATTCTTCAGTTTTTAAATTACACATTTCTTCTATCTCACTTCTATCTAATTCAACAATAGTATTAATTGAAATGTAATATATATCTTTTACTTCATCTACTTGCTTCTTTTCCCAATCATTATTTGTTTTTTTCTCTAAACATTTTTTATATCCAGAAAATAAAAATTGTAAGTTAACATAATCACTGCTTAAGGAACTTACCAGTTCGTAATCATTTAGTAAATATTTTATATAATTAATTTTTTTTACAAACTCATTATTTCTATGTAATAATGTATGTTTTTCAACAATTTTTTCGGCATCAATAAATTCATCTGTATTATAGTAATATTCTGCAAGTTCTATATCCTTTTTAAAGTTATAGTTATCAATTATAAAGAAAGCTAAAATTATTATTGTTAATACACCACAAATAATAATTAGTTTATTTCTTAAAATAATTGTTTTTAATAAATTAATAATCCCCTTATTATTAACAGCTTTCTTTTTACTGCCACATTTAGTACAATAATCTTCATTTTTATTTAACTTATTACCACATTTAGGGCAATGGTTAATATCATCTACTTTTAAATATAATTCTTTATTTAATTTGTTTTTATAGCCACAATTGGGACATTTTTTACTTTTATCATCTATTTCTTTTTTACATTCTTCACAGATAATTTTCATTTAATTTACTCTCCTTATTTTTCACAATTAGAACCATTTAGTGTATATCCACTTGGACATGAATATTCTATATTTGGTTTTATTTTTTCAACTTTTGAACACTTATTATTCATGTAATCACCTGTACTTGCATATTCATACCCACTTGGACAAGATTTTGAAGTTTTAGCATCGGTATATGTTACACAAACACCATTTTCTAAAACGGCATCTGTTACACATTTTCCATTAAAAGGTTCAGTTGTATAATCCATTTTGCATTTTGTTCCTACTAATTCAAAACCAGAAGCACAAAAATATTCAGTATTTCCATTAATATAAATTGTTTTATTACATGTGCTGCTATCATTAGATAAAGTATATTCACTAGGGCAGCTTTTATTTTCATAAGCAGAAATAACAATTTTTTTTGAAGTTTGGCTATTATTAGTATTATTGTTATTACTAGGTTCTTTAGAATTACTATTTGTTTTATTTGTATCTTTATTTGAAGTAGTAGTTTTATTATCTTCTTTTTCTTCTATTTTGTCATCATCTAAATTTGTATCTTCTTTTTCTTCGCTATTATCTGTACTAGGTAATGATGGTGTTTCTTCTTTATTTTCATTTTCACTATTTGATGGTTCTATTATCTGTTTATTAGAATTATTTTGTTGATTAATTGAAAATACTAAAATAATAATTAATACTAAAATACTTATAATAATAACAATTGTTTTTTTATTTAGTATATCTTTTTTTCCATCTATTCTTTTTTTGCAATGGATACATCTTTTTGTTGTATCACTGATTTCTTTTTTACAATTCGGACATTTTATAAGTGCCATTTTTATTCCCCACTTTTTTCTTTTTCGCAATTGTCATTTTCAATAACTAATTTTCCATCAATGTTCCTAATTATTAAATAATCTTCCCTATTATCAAAAGGTGCTATTTTTATGTAATCATTATTTACTAAATAAACATTAACAACCTTTCCCTCTTGTGCAATCAAACTTAAACCCATACTAATACCTCTTTCCAAGCAATTTTTTTGCCACATCTTAATACAAAAATTATATCATATAAATTCTTGTTTGAAAATCTATTTTTAAGTTATTTGCTTAAATGTTATAAGTTGTCAGTTTATGGTTATTTAAGACTATTTTTAGCATAATAATACTTAGATTTACTCTACTATTTGCTTATATTAAAAAGGAGGACTTAAACATGTATAACGAAGAAAATAAGCAAGAATTATTACATATGATAGGTAAAAATATTAATTATTATCGTTACCATTGTAATAATACTAAAATAATGAACGAAAAGGGATTTGTTACAATTGAAAAATTAGCAGAACAAATAGATAGTAGCCCAAATATGTTATATAATTTAACTGCTAAAAATGTTAA
>CANRDZ010000068.1 GCA_947629465.1 uncultured Bacilli bacterium
TTAAGTGATGGAAGTAAATATACGCAAACAAATACAGTAACATATAGTATGAAATGGAGTGCAACAGATGTAGTAAGCTATTGTATAAGTAATAGTAGTTCAGGATGCAGTGGTACTGTAACAAGTGGATGGATATCATCACCTGGAACACCACCATCATCAACTGCTTTAACAAGAACAACACCAGCATTAGAAAATACAGAAGGAAGTAAGAAGATGTATCTTTATTTAAAAGATAGAGCAAATAATATAGGAAGTAGTAATGCATTAATAATATTAGATAAGACAAATCCAACAGCGACCATAGAGTTTGCATCTGCAACAGAGACAAGTATAACAGTAACAGTAGGTGGTACTGATACAAATGGAATAGATACAAATAAAATGTATTGTAGAAAAAGTGGAGCAAGTGGCTGGACAAAAGCAGATACTAATGGAAAATGTACAGTAACAGGATTATCTGGATTAACAAGTTATACAATCCAAGCCTATGTATATGATAAAACAGGAAGAACATCATCAGTAGTAAATGGAACAAATTATGAAACGGCGGGAGTTAAAGCTGGAGATTATGTTTTGGATGTGTTTCCTAATGGCTTGTATGACGATCCTTTAGGCGATATGTATAGATTTGTTGGTTCTAAAGGTGAGGTCGATAATTACATTTGCTTTGGTTATAATAATATCGAAACAGATTGTACAGAAGACAGTGAATATATGTATAGAATAATAGGAATAACTGAAGATGGAGAACTAAAAATAATTAAAAACAAGCCATTATTAGGAAAACAATTTTATTGGAAAGAATATCAAGATGAAAAATGTAAGGATGGTAGTTGTACATGGCCTAATTCAAATCTGTTTAAAGAATTAAACGGAGATTCTTATTTAAACAAATTATCAACATCTTGGAGCAGTAAAATAGCTGATCATTTTTGGTGGTATGGTGATGTAGTTTGGTCGGATGATACCGGTTTCGGTGAATATGACGTGGGTGGGATTGAACCATTGGATATGTATGAAATTGAAACTGGACAACTTGAAGTTTATCAAGGATGGAATTCCGATGGTTTAAATTATATTTATTCTGTATGGGATTCATCTCAAAGAGTAAATGCCAAAATAGGTTTAATGTATCTTCATGATTTTTATCTTGCTTATTACGAATATTCTGGAAGTCTTTCTTGCATCGATCGTTATTCTTGTGATGAATGTTGGCTTTCTATGGATGAAAAGTATCAATATAGTGATATCACTGGTTTGCTATTTTCAGAATGGACTATTACTAGAGATGGACTTGAATGTTCCGAATATGATGTATTGGGTTCAACTTGTTCTGTTTTAAATGATCAATATTGGGCGGATCGTGGTTTTACCGGTGGAAATAACACCCGTATTGGGTTAGCTTACCGTGACGGTGAGAGTTTGATAAGGCCTGTCTTCTATCTTTCAAAAATCGTTCAATTAACTGGAGTAGGGACAATAGATGATCCATTTATAGTTGAGCCATAACCCGAGAAGGAAAACTCGTTAAAACCTCATAGACTTAACCCAGAAGAGAATATATTTCTCTTCTTTTTAATTAGATATATTAATTATTCTGTTAATTTTAATGTTCATAAAATATAATGGTGATAAGTATGAAATCTATTATGGAAAATAATTATAACCCTAGTATGGGAATACTTATTGATGTAAAAGATCCTATAAGCTATAAAGAAAAACATAATCCTTATAGTATTAATATTTATTATGATAAATTAATTATGAATCATAAAACTTTATTAGATAAAAATAAAAAATATTTTATTATTTGTGATAAAGGACATAAAAGTAAACAAGCAGTTAGAATACTATCATTTTATGGTTACGATGTAACATATGTTATAAATTCATGATTTATTACCCATACTTATATTATATAAGTGATAAGTATGGGTGTTTTTTTGAATAATTTATATAATTATATTATGTTATTAATTAGTTCATCTAGTATTTATGGATCTCTTTTAGCATGCTTATTAATCTTTTTAGAATCTATTATTCCAATTCTTCCTTTATTTGTTTTTATTGGTATTATGATGTTAAAATATGGCTATTTTTTGGGTTTTATAATATCTTATGTTCTAACATGTTTAGGATGTTTTATGGCCTTTTATTTAAGTAGTAAAATTAATAATAATTATATAGTTAAAAAAATTAAAAAAAATTTTAAATTTATTAAAAAGTTAAATAAAATAAGTTTATGTAATTTAGCATTAATAATAGCTATTCCATTTACGCCAGCTTTTTTAGTAAATATTTTATCTTCTATTTCTGGAATGTCTTTTAAAAAATATAGTATTGCTATTTTAATTGGTAAAATTTTTTTAATTTTTTTCTGGGGGTTTATAGCTACAAGTTTAGTTGAAAGTTTAAAAAATCCTAAAATTTTAATATTAATAATTTTTATGTTATTAATAGCTTATATAATAGCTAAAATTGTTAATAAGCAATTTCAAATCAAGTAAATTTATGTCAAAATATAAAGTCATATTTGACTTATTTAAAATAGATTGTTATATTTATAATAGTAGGTGATTATATGGTTGGTGATAATAATAAATATCCTTTAACTGATAATTCTCTTTGGATTTTACTTAATGATCGTGATAATATTCAAGAAGTTGTTAAATATATTAAACGTAAAAGACCTGATTTATTTTTAGATAGTAATGATTTAATAGAGTATGCTTCTTCTTTATTAGAAAGAGGTTATGATAAAGTTCAAATATTAAATGGATTAGCAGATGATGATATTGCTAGTATAATTAAATTAGAAGAGCATATTCAAAGGTCTGTTAGACGTAATGATGAAGCTGAAAAATATGTTCCTTTAAGACCACGTAAAGAAAAAAATTTACCGGTATTTTTCAAAAAATTAATTTTGACTGGATTAGCTTGTGCTACCATTGTTACAAGTTTTGCATCAATTCATAAAAAAATGATAAGAGATGATATTGATTATAAAACTTCTATTTATATTGGTATGTTAGCTTCTGAATTAGGAAGTGAAGATTATGAACATAAAAGAAATTTAGTAAGTCAAAATACTTATAATATTGATAATACGGTTTCTTATAATACTGCTAATATTGCAAAAGATATAATGAGTGTATGTGAAAATGATGATAGTTTATTTGATTTATGTTTATTTGATGTATATTTTAATTTAAATTATGACAGATTAGCTAATATGGATGGTATATTTTATGGTTTAAAAGTAGAAATGAAAAGTTTGGATGAAAATAATCCTTTACATACTAAATTAAATGATTATAAAAGCTTTTTAGAATATGCTTTTAATACAGCAGTTTCAAATGGTTATTTAGAAGTTGGTAGTAAAGATTATAAAGAAATTTTAAATGCCGTAAATAATTATCACCAATATCATTTTAATGAATTATCAGATAGTGATCAAAAAGCAATTAGAGAATTATTAGATCACATAAAAGAAATTAAAACTAATATGGGTAATACTAAATTAGATGAATTAAGTAAACTGGTAACTGATAGAGAAATTAATTCAAAAAAAGGTGAAGGAAGAGGGGCATAGATGGATTTATATAAAATAGTTTTAGAAGATGAGAAAGAGTATTATATTATAGATACTATTATATATGGTGAAAATAAATACGTAGTTTTAGGAAATCAAAATGAAGATGATTTTAATATTAGAAAAGTAGTTTTACATAATGATGAAGAATGTTTAATTAAATTAGATAGTAAAGATGAATATAATAAAGTTGTTGCAATTTATTATGAAAAACATAAAGGAGAATTAAATGAAGAAAAATAGTATAATTGTAGGGTTAATTGGTATTGTTTTAATATGTATTATAACAACTGGTTGTATATTTTATAATGTATTAGATTCTAAAGAATTTAAAAGTCATTTTGAAGATTTAGGCTATAGTATAAGTAGTGAAGAAGATACTGAATATAATTCTACTAGTCATTATATTGCTAAAAAAGATGATGTATCTTATAGTATAGAATATTTTGAATTTAAGGATGAGATAGAAGCTAAAAAAGCTTATCAAAGCTTTAAGAATAATCTTGTAAATTATATTACTTCTACTTCAAATAATAAAATAACTACAGGAGCTGTATTTACTAAATTAGTTGCTGTTTCTGAAAAAGAATATATTGTTATATCTAGAGTAAAAAACACTTTAATATTTATTAATGGAACAAATGATGTTAGTGAAGATATAGATTCTTTATTAGAAGATATAAGATATTAACTATCGAAAGATAGTTTTTTATTGCAAACAATTTTTATTTATGTTATTATATTTTTTCGAAAAGTTGTGTTAAACATAATGACTGATAAATAAAAAAATGATATAATAAAAATAGCCAAACAAAAGATAAAGGAGG
>CANRDZ010000069.1 GCA_947629465.1 uncultured Bacilli bacterium
ACTAATTTTCTTGAATGATTAAGTATATGACATCGATTTCATTATAACATAAATTCATCTAAATTTTCATCAATAACTAGTTTTTTCTCATTATTTAGAGAAATTCCATAGGTTTGACTATCCACTAATAATATTTGCACATTATTATATATGGCATATTTATAAAATTCTATCAATTCTTCTTTGGTTAAATATTGCTTTAAATTGACAAATATTTGAAGAGTATGAATCTTTAATAATTTTTCTACGTCAATCAACAATAGCAAATTATCTAACAATTCCTCTTTCTTCTGAATAGATACTTTAAATGCTTTTAATAGAGTTTCTAAATCAAATTCCTGTTGAATGACTAATGGAAGATCAATATTTCGTAGAGTTTTCGATAGTGTTGTATAAATTTTTTTATAGTTATTTATTAACTCTTTTGATGCATTTTCATCGACATTATTCATAATATTTTTATATAATTCTGTGGTGGTTTTTTTCGTCTCAATATCAAAAGAAAAATAATCTAAAAATATTTGTATACTGGGATTTATTTCTTTATTCTCATCATCATAAAATTGGTATTCTTCAGGTTTTAATCCATTTGTGAAATCATGTAGTCCTTTTACAAAACGATAAAAATATTTCTTGTTTTCAATTTCAATAGAAACAACACTATCATTAGAAAAAGAAATATCATTCTCAATAAAATCTACTTTCAGTTTCATAAGACAATTAACCTATCCTCACTATCAATAATTTTGGTATTTGGTTCTCCAATAATATATTCTATTTGTGCATATTGTTTTTCTGTGACATTTAATACCTGAATCAATCCTTTTTTAGGAGCATTTTTTCTTATTCTATCGATTAAAAACTGACATTGTTGCGAATTCAAAGTAATTTTCGAATAGACAGATTCTTGTAACATGATAAATCCTTCATTTAATAAAAATTTTCGAAATAATAAATAATTTCGTTTATCTCTTGCATAGATATTAGGTAAATCAAAAAATACAATGGTTCTCATAACTTTATCCCTCATAGAATACAAAATCCTTATATGGTAATTCTTTTTCCATACAATCTAAGGTATTTTTTACATATAATTTTAATATATCTTTTAATGTATAATTTTTCCCATTGTATTTGTATTTATCATTGAAAATATTTACAATGTCTAACTTATAGGTAGAATCAAACTCCCTTTGTTGATTGTAATATACAAAGTGATCAATTACAATTCGAAAAGGTTCCATGAGATCACAAGACAAATTAAATTCATTGAACTCATTTTTATGATGAATTCCTAATTGAGTTAAATATCCGTTATTAATTACTTCTTTATTAATAGAAGATAATAATACCGCATATCCATAATTGAGAGCCGCATTAATAGAATCTCCACTATTTCTAACAAAGTTTTTTCCAAATAAGGAATTAAAGTATACTTTTGCGGCATGCCCTTCCCTATTCGTTTTATCCCCTACTTTTACTTCTTCTATATAACTTAGAACTAAATCATAATTGGGGGATTTAATTTTATTTAGCATTAAAGCTTGATTCATAATTTTATTTTTGACAATGTTCTTCCACAGTTCATCCGTTTTTGCATTAGTCCATTTTGCCTGCATCAATATTTTTTTACTAGAATTATGTCTTGAATAGAAACTCATTAATTCTCCAAAAGGATTGTGTTTATCATCACAGAAAATAATATTAATTTTATTATCAGAAAGTTCTTTTAAAAGATAGGCAGAAATAGATACCGAAATAGAATCTACTATAATGGTATCTATTTCTGATAAATGAATATACTTTTCATCCATATCTTGTTTCACTACTAAGAATCGATTTTTATAACTAATTCTAGATTGTTTTGTGATGACAACTGTTCTAAAACTCATATTCTCTTGTCCTTAATCCAGTTACTGATTTATTGATAATAATAGCATGTTCAATAATACGTCCATTTTTTTTGCCAAACGCCATAGAATAAGAAGAATTTAAAAATTTTAAATTAGCTGAAACACTATTACATTTTAACAAATTTAACATTTGAATAATAATTTTTTCTTTTTGCTCTACTTCTAAATTTTCTGGTTCTAAAAACATCTTTTTCATGTCAGGAACTAAATTTTGGTATAGAACATATTGTTGTTCTACTTTTTGAATTATTAACGAAATGAAATTGGTTAATTTTTGGGAATATACGATATCGTCAATATCTTTTTTACGACCATTCCATAGGCGATTTAACATTTCTTTATATTCTAACATTTCTGCTTTTGTTAGTTGAAATTCTTTAGCATTACAAACTTCAACTTTATCACTTGCACCGACTAAGGAACAGATACATTTTTCCCAGTTCAATTCTGCATAAAAAGGAATTGGTTTTCCTACTAGATGATAAGAATCTTGTTCTTTTAAACCTAGTAGATTTTTAAAATAAGCATCAATCGTTTCTTGATTTTTTGTCGCAGTTAAGTAAATTGGCATTCCCACTAGTTTTCTTTCTGTCTTATTTCTTTTTGTAAATTCAACCATGATAGCATAACTTGGATTCAAACTAGAGTATGCTCCATAAAGTTCTCTTTTCATATTTTTCTTTAAAGGAACTCCTTTATCTCCTTTTTTTAATTTTGTTTGATTATAGAATTCCCCTGTCCTTATTTCTGTTTTCTTACTAATAAGAATATCATTGCGATATAAGTGATTTTCTACTGTATTTTTAAACTTTTCAATATCTAGAACTTCTCCTGTTTTATGATTCACATGTTGAAAAGCAGAATCTATACTATTGATAATGTATCCATATTTTAAATCTCTATATTTATTTTCTTGCCGTAATCTAGCTGTCAATTCTTTTAAATCTTCAAAGTTAACTTGCAAATTACAGTAATTTTTATATTCTCCTAAAACAGCCGCTAAATAAGCATCATGAGCATGGTGATAATCATTCAAATCACGGAATTTATAAAGATGAAATTTATCACGATAATTATGAGATAAACTAGCTGGTAAATAGATAATTTTACTATCTTTATGAAGAGCCTGCAAAATGTTTGCAACGTGTTTGGTAATTTGTCTAGTTTCTACAAGTTGACGATTAATAAATCCTTCAATATCTTCTTCTTTGTATTCTTTACGAGTAAGATGATAAAACTTTGTTGCTGAAATAAGTTTGATATCTTTTAAATGTTCCCACCAAGTTCTATTTCTTTGAAAACGGCTTGGTAATACCAAACTAGCTGCCTTTTCCTGATTTTCTTCTTTTAGCACTAAAGCTTTATTCTCGATAGAATCGTTCTTGATAAGAGTTCGAGGTAGAATATGATCAACTTCATACTGTTCTAGATTATGAATATCTAGTGGTACTCCGGAATAAAGACTCTTTCCTTCTTGAATGAAGTATAAGAATATTTTTTCATTCATTTCTTTTTCATCAATATCATTTAATTCTGCTGATAAACGTTTAAACTGTTCAATACTTTCTTTATTAGCGCTATATAATTTGGATAAGTATTTTTTTCTATCATCTTTTCGTTCTTTTTTCTCATCTCCACGAGCCATTTCAATACTAATGCTACTTGGCTCATAACCAATATACTCAACAAGTTCTTCGACTACTTGAAGTGCTTGCCAGATTCCTCTTTTAGTTGCTGGTGAGGTTGCAAGCTCCTCAACCATTTGATAATTCAATTTAGACTCTTCTTGAACACCATTTTCTTTGGCAATTTTTTCTTGAAATCCATATTTTTCATTGTTAATAATTTGCATAAAATTTTCTTCGGTTTCCCACATTAAATCCATAATAGATTTTTTTAAAGAAGTCTCTGGATCGTCGTAGAAAATTCCTGTTAGTAATTTTTCAGATAAATTACTCCATCCTGTATAGCGTTTTTTAACAATATGAGAAATGACTGGCTTTAAGATTGGATAAGATTTTTCAATTCTTTGGGCTAAAATTTCTTTATCTTCAAATATAGTCATCCATCTAATAATTTCTTCGGCATCTTGTTGTTTTAAGTTTGTATCTTTAAAAAATCCATCTGGGCCATAAAAGTCAATATAAGAATTTAAATTATTAGCAAATTTTCCATCGGCAGAATAGCCTGTAATAGTAAGGTCTCC
>CANRDZ010000070.1 GCA_947629465.1 uncultured Bacilli bacterium
AAAATTTTATTCAAAAACGAGAATATTTTCCCGTTAATGTTTAATTTTTTTTAAGACATTTTCCTAAATTATTGACATTAATTTTTAAAAATATCTAAAAATTAGTAATCAATTAAAAAGAAGATTACTCTTCTTTATTTTCTTCTTCTATCTCATTTTCAGATACATCTTGTAAACTAGCATTATAATCATCAATTTTTTTCTTTAAATAAGTAAAATAATCATTTTTAATGGCATTACTACTCATTTCAATTTTTAAAGTAATTTCATTATTAATAGCAATAATATCTTCAGTACTATATTCTTTATCAGTATAATATTTTATTTTACTAGATGATGCATTATAATAAGCATTTTCATCTTTCCAAGAACCATCAGCAAAAACTACTCTTGAAACATAATCTTCACTAAATAAATCAGTTCCCATATAAAGTCTTGGATCATAATCTAAATCAAGTAAATTAGCTATAGTTGGTAATAAATTTATATAAGAATTATATTGTGTAAAAGTTTGAGGCTCAATTTTAGAATTATAAATAACAAATGGTGTTCTTTCTATTTCATAATCTTCAAGCTCATGAGAAACTAATTCTTTAACATTGCTTTTATTTAAACCATAAGGATAATGATCTGCTAATAAAACTATTACTGTATCATCTAATACACCAGCTTCTTTCAATTTATTAATCATTATACCAAAAGCATTATCTAAAACTTTTAATTTAGATAAATATCTACTATTATATTCAGAATATCCTTCACTTTTAAAATAATCTTTATATAAATCACCATAAGTTGATGAAACTGAATAAGGTTGATGAGAAGTTACTGTTGTAAACCAAGTCATAAATGGTTTACCATCATTACTATTTAATATAATATCTAACCCTTTTTCAAATAACTCTTCATCGCTTGGCCATTCACCATAATATCCTGCTGTTTCAATTCCTAAACTTGATGCATTATAATATTTCCCACTACCCATATTTGGATGGATTGTTTTACGATAATAATACCATTCAACAAAATCATGCATACTAGAAGTAGTATAACCCTTATTATTAAATAAATTAAATATAGCCTCAAAATAAGTATTATTTTTATAAACATTTGATGTACAAGTATTATATATTGAATAAAGACTAGTCATAGCACTAAATTCATTATTTCCAGTTGCACAACTATTTCTAGGTGAATAATTATTAGAAAAACTCCAACCATTAGAATAAATATCATAAAAATTAGGAAAATATTTTTCATTTATAATAGCGTTATTAACAGATTCCATTAAAACTACTATAACATTCTTACCTTCAAATACTCCTGTATAATCATTATAATCAGTTACTTTCCTTGATAAAAAATAATTATTTAAATTTTGATATTTTTTATTTGTTTCTTCTTCGGCAATTACTTTTAAAGCTTCACTTACTTCTCTATTACTCTCTACAATATTATCAGTTTCAGCTTTAAATACTTTATTAGTTTCATCTATAGGAATAATAAAAGTTTTAAAATCTAATATTCCAAATACAATTGGTCCAAATTGATTAACAGCAATTGTTGGTACATCAGGTGATTTAAATAACTCTTTATTTGTTTTAATTTGTAATTTTTCTTGCATAAAAGCAAAATTTAATGTTCCATAATATAATAAAGATGTCAAAATTATTCCTAAAAAAATAAATAATAATTTAAAATTAAATCTTAATTTTTCATATTTTCCTTTTCTTATTAATATTAAATAAATTATATATAATATAAAAGGAATAAATATTAAATAATAAATACCTTTAATAGATGCTAAAAAATCAAAAATATAATCTGTTACTGCTCCAAATTGACTTGAAGTATGAAAAGAAATATAAACTCCTAAAAAATTAATAAAACCTAATTGTAACCAAGAATAAATAGAATACAAAAATGAAAATAATATTAAAAAAGTATTTTTTAACCATTTTCGTTTAGTAATTAAACTTAAAGTAACAACTAATAATGAAATAATAATATCACTTAAAATAATTCTTAAAGTTGCATAAGAAAAAATTGAAAAATTACTTATTAATCTAAAAATAATTTCAATAAAAAACAATACTAAAGTTAAAATAATAAAATTTTTAGCAAAATTATCTTTAAATTCTTTTTTCTCATCATCTAGAATTGGAGCAAATTCATCTTTTTTATTAACTAACTCATCTATATTTTTACTACTTTGATCCATTTTTACTACTCTCCCTTAACATATCTTTTATTGGCTTAAAAGTCATACGATACTCATTTAGTATACCATATTTTTTGATAAGTTCAATATGTTTTTTTGTTGGATAACCTTTATGTTTATCAAATTCATATAGAGGATGAAGCTTACCATATTCTATCATTAAACGATCTCTTGTTACCTTTGCAATAATAGATGAAGCTGCAATAGTTTCACTCAAAGCATCACCATGAATTATAGGTAAAACTGGTACATCTCTATTTAGTTTCATAGCATCTGTAAGAATATAATCTGGTTTAACATTTAAATTATCAAGAGCAGTATTCATAGCTAATCTTGATGCTTCTAAAATATTTATTTCATCAATTTTTTTAGCATCTACTACCCCAATACCAACACTAATAGCGTCTCTCATAATAATATCATAAAGAATTTCTCTTTTTTTAGAACTTAATTGTTTAGAATCATTAATATCTTCCAAATAATAATTTTCAGGAAGAATTACAGCACTAGCAACAACAGGTCCAACTAAAGGGCCCCTTCCTGCCTCATCACAACCAGCAATAAAATTAAATCCTTTATTATGTAATTCTTCTTCATATTTTAATAAATTTACTTCCATATATCAAATGTAACTCCCTTAATAATACCACCCACTATATCATTATATACTTTTAAACTAACTTTGTCATAAATAACTTCATTATTTTTAAAAGCACCAATTTTTTTACCTATTGTTTCATACATTTTCATTACATCATTATTTGTAATATTATATTTTTCTTTTAAAATATTATAATAATTATTATATAAAACATTTAAAACATGAATAAAAATTTGATCCATATTCAAGACTTCTTTTTTAATTCCTCCAGTTGCTGCAATATTTAAAGCTACTTCTTCTTCATCTAATTTAGGCCATAAAATTCCTGGTGTATCTAGAATTGCAATATTTTCCCTCGTTTTTAAATAAGTTAAATTTTTAGTAACTCCAGGTCTATTTTCTACTATAGTTACATTTTTACCTGTCATTTTATTTATTAAGGTACTTTTGCCCACATTAGGTATTCCAATAACTAACGCTCTAATTTCTTTTATTTTTAATCCATCTTTTATTCTCTTATCTTGAATTTTTTTAGTCAATTCTTTTGTTATTTTAATAATTATTTGATAATCTTTTTCATTTTTCAAATTAACTAATACAACAGTATATCCTAAATTTTCATAATATTTTTTCCATTTATCAGTCATTTCCAAATTACATAAATCTTTTTTAGTCATTATTAAAATTCTAGGTTTATTTTTAATAATTTCATCAATATCCTTTATTTTACTCGAATAAGGTATTCTAGCATCAATTATTTCATAAACTATATCAATATTTTTTAATTCTTCTTTAATTAATCTTTTGGTTTTAGCCATATGCCCAGGATACCAGTTGATATTTGTTTTTTGGAAACTTTTTTCTTCTTTTGACATTTTAATCACTACCTTTTTCATTTAATAATTTAATTTTTTCTGCAT
>CANRDZ010000071.1 GCA_947629465.1 uncultured Bacilli bacterium
TGTGGCCATGCTATTCAAGATAAAGAAAATTATACTTTTATGCGGATTAGGAGTTCTTTAGTACCTATAGTTAATCTAGTTTCATCATTTTCTTGGATAGTTATCCTTATTGCTTTATTTACTCAATATTTTAAGTTATTTTTACTAGGTATTGGCTTAATTTCTATTGGTTTAGTATTTCAACTTATTACTTTACCTGTGGAATTTGATGCTAGTAAAAGAGCTAAGAAAGAATTAGTTAAATTAAATTTGATTGGTTCCGGTGAAGATGTTGGTGTAAGAAAAATGCTTACAAGTGCAGCTTTAACATATGTTGCATCCGTTTTAACATCTATTTTAGAAATATTACGTTTATTTTTACTATTTACTGACGACCATCGTTAATGTTGATAACTCTTATGTTTTCAACATTTTTTATAAAATTAGGAGGAGTTAATGAAAATATTAGTTACTGGGGGTACAGGTTATATTGGTAGTCATACTTGTGTTGAGCTTTTAGAAAGTGGTTATGAGGTTGTTATCGTTGATAATTTATGTAATTCTAAAGAAGAGGTAGTAGATTTTATAAAAGAAATTACGCATAAAGATGTTACCTTTTATAAAGGTGATGTATGTGATAAAAAATTAATGCAAAAGATATTTAAAGAAAATAAAATTGATGCAGTTATTCATTTTGCTGGTTTAAAAGCAGTTGGAGAAAGTGTAGAAATGCCTTTATATTATTATCGTAATAATATTGGTTCAACTATTACATTATGTGAGGTTATGAATGAATATAATTGCAAAAAAATTGTTTTTTCATCAAGTGCTACTGTTTATGGTTCACCGCATAAATTACCTATAAAAGAAGATTTTCCTTTAGAAGCAACTAACCCTTATGGAAGAACTAAATTATATAATGAAGGTATTTTAAATGATTTATATGTTGCGGATAATAATTGGAGTGTTGCTCTTTTAAGATATTTTAACCCTATCGGAGCTCATCCATCCGGTTTAATCGGAGAAAATCCTAATGATATACCAAATAATTTAATGCCTTATATTGTTAAAGTTGCTACTAAAGAATTAGAAATATTAAATATATTTGGTAATGATTATAATACGAAAGATGGTACTGGTGTTAGAGATTATATTCATGTTGTTGATTTAGCTAAAGCTCATGTTAAAGCCATTGATGAGGTTTTAAAAACTAAAGGTGTTGATATTTATAATTTAGGTACAGGTCATGGTTATAGTGTTTTAGAAATAGTTGAAACATTTAAAAAGGTTAATAAAGTTGATGTTCCTTATCAAATTGTTGCAAGACGAGCTGGTGATATTGATGCTTGTTATGCTGATGCTACTTATGCGAAAGAAAAATTACATTGGGAAGCAACTAAAGAAATTGAAGAAATGTGTCAAGATAGTTATAACTTTGCTATTAAATATAAAAATAAACATAATAATTAATTGTTAAAAAATATTCCTCATAAAATATTAAGGGGGAATTTTTTATGTTACATAATATTTTTGCTATTGTATCCTTAGTAGTTACTTTTATTTTAGGAATAATAAGTAAGAAAAATTCTAAAATAAATAATAAAATCATACCATTACAAAATTTAATCATTGGTTTAGTTACTGCTTTAATATATTATTTAATTACTAAAGATTTTAGTTTAGTTTTAGCAGGTGTTGGTTTATTTACTGGTGGTACTTATGATATTGTTAATAATTTAAAAAAATTATTAGATGAAAAAAAGGAAGTTACTACTCAGCCATAAATAAAAAATTAACAAATAAAAAAATTAAATTAAAAAAATAAACACAAATAAACAAAAATGTGATATTATATATATGAAGCGAGATAATCCTATTGTGAACAAATAGATATTTAATATCTCGCTTTTTTGTGTTAATATAATATTGTTCACAGTAGGAGTTGAACGTATGAAAATAAATAATGACATATTCAAAATGTATGAAGAAGAATTTTATAAAGCTGAAAAACTTAATAAAATTATCAATAATCAAAAATTGGAAATAAAAACATTAAAATATGAATTAAATTATTTAAATAAAAATATAGAAAATAAAATAGGTTTAGAAACAAGAAAAATAACTAAGCCTCTTATAGAAGAAAATATTAAATTAAAAGAAGAACTAAATAATGCTTTGAGTGAAATAGATAGATTAAAAACCGAACTAACTACTATAAATGGAAAAAATGATAAAAACTATATAATAGATAAATTAACTAATCAAGTTAATAAAAATAGTACTAATTCATCAATTCCAACAAGTAAAGAAATAAGGAAAACAAAATCGGGCGCTAATATTTATAATCATCGTGAAAAAACAAAACGTTCAAGCGGAGGACAATTAAATCATAAAGGAACAACTTTAACCAAAGAACAATTAGAGCAAAAAATAAAAGATAAAAATTTAAAAGTAGTAGAAATAAAACACTATATTAAAAGTAATATAAAAAGAGAAAAGAAAATAAAATATACAATAGGTATATCTATGGAACCAGTTATAAAAAAGCATATTTTCATATATGGGAAAACATATCAAGAAAAAATGCCAATAAATAATTATAGCGATGTAATATATGATGACAGCATTAAAACATTAGTAATTATGTTAGGTAATTACTATTCTTTAAGTTATAATAAAATTCAAGAAATTTTAAATGATTTAAGTAATGGAATAGTAAATTTATCTCAAGGAACAATAGATAATATATATAAAGATTTTTCTTCTAAAACGATAGAAACAATAAATAATATTACAAAAAATATTATAAATGGAAAATACACTCATACTGATGAAACAGTAACAAGTGAGAATGGAAAAGAAAGTTATTATCGAGGATATGGAAATGCCAATAATGTTCTCTATAAATATCATCATAAAAAAGGAGATAAGCCAATAGAAGAAGATGGAATTTTGATTAATTATTATGGAACAATAATATCAGACCATGAACCAGGGATTTTTAAATATGGAACAAGTAATCAAGATTGTATTATCCATATTGGAAGATATTGTAAAGAACAAAGTCAAAATGTTTATGAAATAAAGTGGCCTGAAAAAATATTTCAATTATTGTTAAGAAATGAGCATAATAGAAAAATATTAACAAAGTTTGGTAGAGAAAAATTTACTGAGGAGGAAATAAAATTAATAGAACAAGAATATGATAATATTTTGAATATAGGAGAAATGGAAAACAAAGAAATATCATCAATTTATTGGCAGGAAAAAGCAAATACTCTTTTAAAAAGATTAAAAAAATATAAGAGTTCTATATTATTTTATATACATGACTATACAGTGCCTTACGACAATAATTTCATAGAGAGAGCATTACGAATGGTAAAGGGAAAAACAAAAGTATCAGGAGGATTTAGAAGCGAAGATGGAGGCATAAGATTTGGTAATACAATGAGTATTATTAAAACTGCTAGATTAAGAAAAGTTAATGTATTTAGTTGTATTAAATCAGTATTTAAAGGTGAAGCATTATTTGCCTAGTTTTATTTTGTAAAAATTTAAAATATAAATAAAAAAGTAAGATATTATATTCATATTAAAGTTTGAAATATCTTACTTTTTATATTTTATGGCTGAGTAGTAACAAAAGATGACTGATGATGGCTCTTTTAAATGCGGGTGTAAATTTTTTTCCGGGGTAAAATTCAAAATATATGATAAAATTATACTTAAGATAG
>CANRDZ010000072.1 GCA_947629465.1 uncultured Bacilli bacterium
TATGAAAGAAGAAGATTTCTTAGAAATACAAACACCAATACTTACAGCTTCATCTCCAGAAGGTGCTAGAGACTTTATTGTACCTAGTCGTAAATTTCATGGTAAGTTTTATGCACTACCTCAAGCACCACAACAATTTAAACAACTATTAATGTGTGGAGGAATCGATAAATATTTTCAAATTGCTCCTTGTTTTAGAGATGAAGATGCAAGAAGTGATAGAGTATATGGAGAATTTTATCAATTAGACTTTGAAATGGCTTTTGCAGAGGAAGAAGATGTTTTAAGAATAGGTGAAAAGATATTTAGAGATACTTTCTTAGAATTTGGTAAAGGTAAAAAAATTAGTAGTGAACCATTCGTACGTTTAAGTTTTAAAGAATCTATGAAGCGTTTTGGTACTGATAAACCAGATTTTAGAAATCCACTAGAATTAGTAGATTTAACTGAAGTGTTTGAAGAAACTACTTTTAGACCATTTAGAGGTGTACAAGTAGAAGGTATCGTCGTTGATGGTATTTTTGATAAATCTAATTCTTGGTTTAATGATTTAGGAGATTACGCTAAAAGCATTGGTATGAGTGCTGGTATTGGATATTTTAAAGTAAACGATGATATGAGTTTTGTTGGACCAATTGATAAGTTTTTATCTGATGATGAGCGTGAAGATTTAACTCAGGTTGCATCCCTAAAACCGGGTAGTGTCATATTTTTCATTGCAGATAGAAAGAATGCTTACAAATATGCGGGACTTATTCGTGATGAGTTAGGTAGAAGACTTGACTTAATCGATAAAGATGAATTTAAGTTCTGTATTGTTAAAGACTTTCCAATGTATGAGTGGAGTGAAGAAGAAGATTGCTATATTTTCACACATAACCCATTTAGTATGCCACAAGGTGGAATGGAGGCATTAGAATCTAAGAAACCAGAAGATGTTTTAGCATATCAGTTTGATTTTGTTTGTAATGGTATAGAAATGGCAAGTGGTGCTGTTCGTAATCATGACTTAGATATTATGAGACGTGCTTTTAAGATTGCTGGTTATGAAGAAGCAGAGATTGAAAAAAGATTTAATGCTTTATATGAAGCTTTTAAATATGGAGCGCCACCTCATGCTGGTATGGCTCCAGGGCTTGATAGAATGTTAATGCTTTTACTTGATGAAGAGTCAATTCGTGAGACAATAGCTTTCCCTATGACTGCAAGTGGATCTGATTTACTAACAGGTGCCCCTGGAGAGGTTGATGAAATGCAACTTAGAGAAGCACATATAAAGATAAGATAAGAAATTACTTTGTAAGAACTGAAAGTTTCAAATTTGAAACTTTTTTAGTTTTTATAATGATTTTTTTTATGATACAATTTAGATAGTAATATTAAAAGGAGATATTTTATGAATAAGTTGTATAAATTATTAAAAAAATATAAATTTGTTATATTCTTATTTTGTTTTTCATTTCTTATTAGATTATTAGTAATAAGTATAGTTAAAACTCCAATTGAGTCAGACTTTAAAACTATGTATAAAGCATCTTTAGAAATTATAAATAATACTTCTTTTTATAAAAATTCTTCTTATTTTTTGATGTGGGCATATCAAATGGGACATGTACTTTATCAGAGTTTATTGCTTAGTATAATTAATAGTGTTACATTTTTAAAAATAGTTAATTGCCTTATTACCTCTTTAATAGTTGTTTTTATCTTTTTGATTGGTAAAAAAATTTCCAGTGAAAAAATAGCTTTTATTGTAAGTATTTTATATTCAGTATTTTTATTTCCACTTCTTTTAAATACTGTTTTAACTAATCAGCATTTACCAATGCTCTTAGTATTAATAAGTATTTATTTATTATCTGAGTTAGATTATAACAAATGTTTTTTAAAAAGTTTACTAATAGGTTTATTACTTGGTATTAGTAATATTTTAAGAAGTGAGGGTATTGTTATAATAGTAGCTATATTCTTATATTCTATATATTTAATTATTAAAAAGTATAATATAAAGAAAATAATAGTTAGTTTTGTTGTAATAGTTACTACATATTTATTAATGTTTAATGGCACAAGTTTTCTCTTGGAAAAAACTGATATAAGTAAAAATGGTCTTAAGAATATGAACCCTACTTGGAAGTTAGTCCTTGGTTTTAATTACTATAGTAATGGTATGTATAATAAAGATGATGATTTATTATATGCAAATGATCAAAATCAATCTAAAAGTATAGTAAGAAAAAGAATTAGTAATTATCAAAAACTTCCTATGTTATTTATTAAGAAGAGTAAAATTTTATGGTTTAATTCTGATTTATCTTGGAGTCTTGGCTATATTAATAATTCTTTTATTTATAAAATTTTAAATGTAATTAATCAGATATTTATAATAGTTTTTAGTATTTTATCACTAATTAGTATATATTTATTATTTAAAGAAGAAAGTAAAATACAAATACTTATTAGTCTTATTCTTCTTATTTATTTTGGAGCTTATCTATTTATAGAAGTTATGCCAAGATATGCATATAGCTTGCAAATATTTGAAGCAATATTATCATGTGTTGGATTAAAAATATTGTTGATGAAAATTAAAAATATAAAAAAACTTTCGCTAAATTAACAGATAATGTAATGCATAAATTTATCCAAGTTTGACACATCTCAAGTAATGACAATGCATGAGATGTTTAGAAATTGCACTAAGTTAGAAAGTTTAAATATAAAAGGTTTTGTATTTAATGAAGATTTAGTTGCTACTAATATGTTTTATAATACACCTAGTGATATTAATATAAAAGTAGGGAGTGAAGAGGCAAAATCTTTTGTTATGGAATTGTTACCAGTAACAGCTACTGTAGAGGTAGCTTAGATATATAAAAAAAATAAAATTTTACAAAACTTGTAAATTGAAGGTATAAAAGTATCTCAAAAATAAAAATTGTAAAGAGGAAAATATAATTTCTAAGTATTTTCTTCTTTTAATTTGTAAAATTGGTGGTTTGTCTTTATTAAATAATCCTGCTATATTAGTCTAACTTGTACAAGAAATATAAATATTAGGGGGATTTATGCAAGAAAAATTTTATACATGTAAGTATGATAGAGCATTTAAAGAAGTGTTCTTAAATAAGAAAAATGATGATTTATTAAAAGTATTATTAGAAAGTATTTTAAAAGTAAAGATAAATAAAATAGAAATATTAAATAATGAGAGAAATGTAGATAATATCCATGTGGCAAGAAAACATGTAGATGCCTTATTAGATACAGATAAAGGTAAAATAGGAATAGAAGTAAATACTTCAAAAGAAGATTATGTAAGACCAAGGAACTTTGCCTTTATAACAGATGTATATTCACACTATACGCAAGTAGGAGAAAAATATAATGAGAAAATAGATATTATTCAAATAAATATAAGTTATAATTTAAAATATAATGAATTAATGAGAGAGTTTAGAGTAATGGATAATAATAACAATTTATTTGTAAAAAACTTTAGGATATATGAAATAAATATGGATAGATATATGAAAATATGGTATGATAAAGATGAAAAAGAAATAGAGAAGAATAAGTATTTGATAATGTTAAACTTAGAAGATGAAGAGTTAAAGATATTATCAAAGAAAGATAAAGTGGTGAATAAATATATGGAAGAAATAGAAAGAGTAAATAAGAATCCAAAGTTTAGAGAATA
>CANRDZ010000073.1 GCA_947629465.1 uncultured Bacilli bacterium
GTAAGTTTATCTACTCTTTCAAAGAATGGTAATCTCAATGTTGCTTTACCAATTATTACTCTTGGTTTCTTTTTAAGCCCAGAAATTATGTATACCATATTTGGTGGACATTTTACGTAACTTGCCATTACAATTATAACTATTGCTATAACAATAGCTGCAATAAATCCTATTAAAAATAAATTCATTTCCTTTTTTATCTCCTTTTATCTCTCTTTAATTTTAAATAACATGTGCCACAGACGCTTTCGTATTGGACTTCATCTGTCCCATCTATAGCGACTTGTGCACCTTCAAAAATTGGTTGACTATTTATTAGTCTAATATTTTGAGTTGCTTTTTTACCACATCTGCATATAGTTTTAAGTTCAGTGATATCATCAGCAATTTCCAGTAAACGTGTTGCTCCAGGAAAGCCTTTCATTTGAAAATCACATCTTAACCCATAACACAAAACAGGAATTTCATACATTTTGGTAATATAATATAATTCATCTACTTGCTCTGGAGTTAAGAATTGCGCTTCATCAACTATTATTGCATCAGGTTTTTCTGGCTTCATATGAGAAATAACAGTATCAGTAGTAGGAAGTAAGATATTAACTTCTCTATCCACTCCTAATCTACTAACTATTTTATTATCTCCTTTTGTGTCAATAGAAGGCTTTATAACAACAACATGCATTCCACGTTCTTCATAGTTGTGTGCGGTTTGTAATAAGACAGTAGTCTTACCACTATTCATAGCACCATATCTAAAATATAATTTAGCCATTATTTACCAGTGCTTCCAAATCCGCCTTCGCCACGTTCAGTTTCGTCTAAACTATCTTTCCTATTTAATGTAATAGGTAAATAAGGTATTACTACTAATTGAGCAATGCGGTCGCCGCCTATGATGAATTTAGTCTCGTCAGTATCATTATGAATTGCGACTATTAGTTCTCCACGGTAATCGCTGTCAACTACACCGACACAGTTAGCTGGTCTTAAGCCTTGTTTGGTTGCTAATCCACTTCTAGCAAATATAGCACCAAAGGTATTATCAGGCAATGCAACTGCAATTCCAGTGCCGACTTTTACAGTAGAGTGTGCGGGAACCGCTATAGATTCCTCAGAGCCAGGTACATACAAGTCATAACCGGCTGCCGCCGCGCTTCCTCTAGTTGGTTCTATTGCGTCTTCTCTTAGTAGAACATAATCTATATGAGTTGTTAAATCTAATGTTTCATTTACTCTAAAAGCTACATTTTCCATTGTCAAAATTATTTTGTCAGTAGCATCCTTTATATTTACTTCTAAATTATCCATATTTTTCTCCTATCTATTAAAATGCACTACCATTATCGTATGTAACATCTACATCTCTTTCTGGCTCTTTCTCGTCATTGAATTTTTTGACCAAAGTTACTTTCCACCAGAAGTCGATTACTTCACCTTTTTGTTTTCTTTCTTTGTAGTCTACAGCAGATTTTATAACAGTGTATCCAGGTTTAGTTTTTTCATCTTCAATGAACTTAACTGCACTTGGCTCGTCATTAAATCTATATACTTCAGTTGTTGTTAATAAAAATTTCATCCTTTATCCTCCTAACTATTAACTAATTTAATTTCTAAATCATTTTTACCATATTTAGTCATTTCCGCAGTTTCAATTTTTTCTTGAATTCCTTTTGAGAATTTTTTAGAACCTATTAATTGAATTTCTTTTACATCATATTTTTTTGCAGTTTCAATAATAGTATCTTCAATTTTTTCTAATTCTACTGAAACAACATCTATTTTATTACCATCTTCATAAACAAATATATTTTGATTTAATGTAAATGGTCTAATTACAGAAACTATCTTTTTCATAATCTACCCTCCTTAGAAGTCTGCTATAACTCCGGCATCATATGGGAAGAAGTAATAAACAAAGGCTTCTCCATCTACGACTAACCAAATTTCAATAGCGTCTTTATTTTTTGTTAAATCAATTGCGCAAATCTTACCTCTGTTAGTTAGGCATTCATCAACTAAACAGTTTGCACATCTAATTTGAGTTCCATTGTTTTTAACATTTCCGCCAGCTAAGTGGAAATCAAATAATGTATAATCTTTTCTTTCATTACATAATAACATATAATAAAAGTTATTTGTGTCAGTTATAAAGTTTTTAATTATTTCTTTTTTACTATTGATAACTCCTTCAGCAAGAGCCGGCATATCTTTTACAATAGTCTTATTCATATCATAAAGACTACCCATTACTACTTGTTTTTCTTTTTCCATAATTTAAATCTCCTTTTCTTGCTTGTTGTATCATCTAATTCTTCTTTTGTTACATAATTTTTTGAAGTGGCTAAGTAATCTGCATCAATACCTTCATAAATTATATATTCTAAAAACTTTCTTTCTTCTTCATTTAACAATATATGATTTTTGTTATTTTCATAATATTGATATGGGCGGTCATGAAATTTGTATCCCATAGCCATCCAGTCTAAAACATTCTCTAATACATCAAGGACTTCTTCATCATCATTTCTATTGAAAGTTTCTTTATATTGTCTATATTGCCAATGATGTGAATTGTTTTGCCAATGATGTTGCCATGCTTTTTCAAAAGCAGATTGGTTTTCTTCTTTCTCTTGTTGAGATATAGGGAAGAAATTTTTTCTATAAGGTTCAAATTCTTCTACTGAATATTTACTTTCATCGTGATGTATTACTCTGTTGTAAAGTTTATTCATTAAGTCATCTCCGCCAATTTGGAATATAATATGATTATTACTCATTTCATCAAATGCTTTCATAACATTTTCTTTATGTTCTTCAATATATTGTTTATAAAGTTTTGTATTCTTTTTTATTTTTTTATTCTTTTTTATGTTTAATATTTTATATTTTACTTTATTTGGAAAACTTAATATTATAAAAATAATTCTTTTTATTTTTGATTGTTCATCTTTGAAAATAATATTAGTTGTATGTTTTCTAAAAAGATGAAATTTATATAAATTATTATATACTAACCATTGATTAATAAAAGACATAATGCTTCTTGGGGTTGTGAAAGTTTCTGTCTTTCCTAAACTTTCAATTAGTATAGCTGACATTTTATCTATATTTCTTATTTTATAGCTATTTTCAATAGTCATTGCGGTTGGTAAAAATCTTATTACTAAACCTTTAACTTTTGTCTGTTCCATAAAAAATCCTCCTATTCACTATAAATTTTACATTCCCCATTAAAATGGTCTAATTCATGTTGAATAATGTCACTCATTCTTCCGCCTTGTGCTAATTCTTGTTGTTCTCCATTTTCATCAGTGTATGAACACCATACTTTTTGATATCTAGTTACTTCTTTATAAATACCTGGAACACTTAAACATCCTTCTAAATATGATTCTTCCCCACGAACTCTTGTTATTTCTGGATTGATTAAAATATATTCATCTCCACCCCAAGAGCAAATGCATATTTGTTTAGGCACACCAATTTGAATTGCGGAAATGCCTTTCCCATTATTAATTGCGTGTAATGTATCTTTCATATCTTGAATAAGATTCTTTATATCATCATCAATTTCTTTAACTTTTTCACTTTTTTGTTTTAATATTTTTCTATCTTCTTCATTATTATAAACTAATATTCTTTTTATCATTTAATCATTTTCCTTTCATTTTATATAAATATTAT
>CANRDZ010000074.1 GCA_947629465.1 uncultured Bacilli bacterium
TGTAAATTATTTAATATTACTAAATGAAGTAGATCAGTATAATCTCTTATATTTCCATTTTTAGCAAGTTTAGGATTTCTTTCTCTCCACTCTTTTGCAGTCATACCAAACAACGCTACATTTAAAACATCTGCTTCTTCGGCATAAACAAATTTCTTTTGTGCTTCTGTAAGTGTTGGTACAATGTAAGTTTTTACTGCATCAGTATGAACTACATAATTTAATTTTGATAGAATTCTATTTGCTTGCCAATCTATTTTCTCTTGATAGGCTTCATTTGTTTTTAATCTCTCAAATTCTGTTATTAAATACAACTTGAATTCAGGACTTAACCAACTTGCAAACTCAAATGCAATATCTGGATGAGCATATGTACCAATGCTATATCTTCCACCCTTTGAAATAATACCTATTGCATTAGTTCTTTTTATCCATTGTGTTGGTGACATTGCAAATGAGTTTTTTCCATACTCAGTTTTAATTTGGTCGAATTCGACCAAATTAAAATTTTGATTGTGAATTTCTTCCCATAAACCAATGTAATCAATAGTGTTTATTCTTCTCAACCAGTTTTTAACTGTAAATGATGGATCGCTAGAATTTTGATATTTCGCTAAATCTGTTAGCGAAATATAATTAACATTTCCTACTCTTAATATTCCTACTTTATTTTCTTTAACAATTATTTCTGTTTTTACTAATTCTTTCTTCAATATTTATATTTCCTTTCTCTTTTTGATTTTAAAAAGTGTCAACATATTATTTTTTATTCACCCTTTATTTTATCTTACTTTACGCAACAATTTTTATATTTCTTTTCCGAATAGTACTATGTTCACTATAAATATTTCATAAAATAGGAACAAATTAAGAAAATTGTTATCATTCGCTTACATGTATATTTTATTGTACTATATAAAGTAGTTAATTTAAAATTTATTAAATTTTATTGCTGTTATCGATAAAATTAACATCAAATAACTTAAATTTTTTATTAATTAAATACGCTAATAATTTAGAATTTGTCATCTTTTTATAAATATTTATTAATTTATCTTTAGTCAAAACATAATTTTTATTTGAACAAAGTAGTTCATAACATACACCATTTTGTTTTGTATACTTATTTGTTTGATAAAAATTATTTCTTAAATAAAAATCTTTTCTTTTCTTAGAAATGCTATCTTCCTTTGTTTCAATGCTTAAAATAACTGTATTATATTTTTTAATTAAACCTTTCAAAATACTACTACCAAGTCCTTTATTGCGCATTTCTTTATTGATAGCAAAATACATTAAATATGCAATATCATTATCAAATATTAAAAATAAAATTCCAGCAATTTTATTATCAATAATTATCTCTTTAAAAATTGTATTACTGGATTTAGACGATAGTTTTAAAATCCAAAAAGGTATTTGTTCATTTTTAGGAAAAGCATCATTATAAATTTTTTTTATTTCTTTCCTATTTTTGCTATCAAAATAATCTACATAATTAGCCATCGTCCACCTCATATCAATTAACAATTTAATTATATCATGTTATGACCTCAATTAACAAATAACTTTTTATCCTTTCCATTTTTTACTTTCTCCTACTAACTTAGCAATTGAAAAAAATCAACACAAAAGCTGATTTACAATGTTATCATAAAATGTTTTCAAGGAAAAAATGAGAAAATTTTCAACAGTTGTTTACTATTATTTTATTTTAAAAATTGGTAAATATTTTCTTTATAAATTTCTAACACTTTATTTTTCAACTTTGAATCTAGACATTCCAAATTCATATGTGGACTATTATCTTCTATTTCTAAAAGTAAAAGTGAATCATCATTTAGTCTTAAAAAATCTATTCTCTGAAAACCAACTTTTAAATTTGATTTTTTTGCAAAATGATACGCCATCTTTTCTTGTTCTTTAGTTAGTTTTATTAACCTTGGTTTTGGATAATTTGGATATTTAGATGGAGTATATTCAAATACATACATTAATTTATCTACAAAATAGCATTGTATTTCTGATTTGAATTCTATTTTAGGTTGAATTAAATATCCATCTTTAAATTCTTTTACTAAATCATCTTTCTTTATTTTATAATTTTTTATATTCTTCGTTATTTAATTAATGTTTATAAAGAAAAATAGCATCGAAAATTTCACAAACATTCATCCAATCCTCATTAGTATTCAAAAATCCTAAAAAAGGATCTGGAGCATCCGCATCATATATTGCACTATAAATCATTTTGTTTAAATTTTGATCATTTTGATTATCAGTATAAACAATATAATTTTTATTGTTATCCTTATTTTTAAATGTCATTATTACATAATATTCTTTAACTATTTCTTGATCAATTATTCCGTAAATAATATTATTTATGTCATTATTATTCTTTTCTTCAGACTCTACAATTGAATTTAAAAAATTCGACATTTCTAATTTTTCACAAGGATCATTATAAAAATTATAAAATCTTTTATGAGTAAGTTCTTGATTATTTGCAAACTGATAATATACTCTTACATCTTTTGCTTCCATTTTATATTTTCCTTTCAGAATTCATAATTTGTTCTTGATATGATACAGGTTTTATACCATGACAAGACTGGAATATCATTGAATCACTAGCAAAAGAAATGGGTATTTTAGAATCTATGGGTAACTGGCAATACTTTTCAAAAAATCTTTTTTTGCTTGCGTATGTATCTGGATGTAAAAAAGTAGATACTTTAAATTGATTCACTCCAATTTGTTCTATTTTTCCCTCTTGATACTCCATATATATATACTCCGAAAAATGAAGACCATCATTGGATCTATTACTTTGTTCTCCATTTTCTAATAATGTTCCTTTGCCTAAAAAAAGCCATTTCTTTTGTTTATCATCAAGATAAACACCGCCAATTTCTAAATCGGAATATTTAATTGCAGATGTTTTTTTAGTTTCTGGTTGTTTTGCATTAACATGCTCATATGTACCATCTTTATCGCGATCAATCAAATTCTCATTTTCTTTATTAAGAAAATCAATGGCAGCCTCAATAGCTTGATCAATTTTTTTCATATCTGAATAGGTAAACCTGTTTGTAGCATTCCCACTAAATTCGATAATAGCATCCTTATAAACCTCTCCATTATAATAAGGACATCTTTCTGGTTTCCATATATTTATAACAGTGGTATTATCAGATAATTTTATATTGATACCTTTTTTGTAATAACCAGTAAATCCACTACCAGCTATATTAGTAATAATTGCATCATATTGACTACTTAACATTTATAGACACTCCTTTAATCTTTTATTAAAATTGTTTCCATTGAATATTCCTTTGGTTTGTTAGGATTTATTCCCGTTTTTGCAAACATTTAACTTTTTTTGCAAACATTGTTTGCATCCGTTTACTAATTTAATTATACCATCTATTATTCATTAATTAAATCTATGATTTAT
>CANRDZ010000075.1 GCA_947629465.1 uncultured Bacilli bacterium
GTATTCCTATGAGTATTAATACAAAAGATAATGGCTAAATAAGGGGGAATCTAATTTATGGATAATGAACGCATTAGTGATTCAAGAAATAGAGTTTTCACAAATGGTTTAGCAATAGGTAAAGATATACCTATTGCTATGTCAACTTCTAATACTTCTATTTATAGAGTGACTGGATTAAATCAAATTGAAGATATAATAAACTGTGGATATGTTCGACCAAAAGCTGGTAAACTAATGGGCGGACACACAAACGAAATATTTTGGACCAGAGGCGGTGAAAAAACTTTCTACTATGATAAAAGACCAGTATTAGAAGTACAAGAAGATAAATTAAAAGACGGACAAATTGGTGCTATTTCAATAGAAGATCTATCAGGAATATGGATATTTGATGAAAGTCAAAATAAATATATAAATCAAATAAACTATTTTAAAGACTTGTATAAACAACGACATTCAGATAATACTGATTCTATTCCACTTGAAAATCTTTATTCCGTTCTTAATGAAAATGGGTATATTTGTTTAGGACACGGAACTGGAAGAACAGGAAATACAAATGATACCGTACAATCAATATTTCAGAACGGATTAAGAACAAAAGATAATTCTTTATACTACACGACTATTGGATTAGATACTACTAATATAGAAGCATTACGGCAAAGATTAAATGAATGGCAACACCAAGATTCAAAAAAAATAATTTTGATCCGACTACCATTAGAATATATTAATATGTTGGGTGATAGTGCTGACTTGGACGGTGAAAAATTTGGAGCTTTCTATAATGAAAAAATTTCATCAGACGGTAAAATAACATACTATTTGGATCCTAAATTTATCATAGGTTGTTATGACGTTGAAAAACAAGCAGTTATCCTAAATAGTAATTTTGAAAAATTATTAAGTGAAGATACACTACGAATATTAAAAGAAAAATATAAGATGACATTAGAAAAAACACAAGCTAGATTTAAAAGACAAGAAGAAGCATTAAGTAATCTAAATGCTAATAATCAACACATACAAGACGAAGCTCAAAATTTAGGAGCAAATTTAGAATGGGATTTAAGTGATTTTGATGACGATATAGATTGGGGGCAAGAAAAAGATGAAAAACCAAAAAAAAGGTAATTACATAAAAGATTATATTGATAGAAAAAAACTTATAAAGCAAGCAAATAAAATTCAAAAGCAAATGAAAAAGCAAGAAAAAGTAATAAATGTAATATTACAAAAACTTGATGAAATGGAAGCACCAAAAGGAAAAGAAATAATAATTAAAAAATAACCTAATTTTTCGTAAAAGGTTATTTTTTTTATATATAATAAGGACTTATAGCTTGAAATTACAATTAATTTTATTTAGAAGATTTATACAATCGACAGGTTGCGCCTGTAGGCCCTGTTGGACCTGTAGCCCCTGTTGGACCTATTGGTCCTTGTATACCTTCTATACCTTGTGGACCTTGTGGACCTGTTGCACCAACTGGACCGGTTGGACCTTGAGGTATAGTTAAATTTAAAATAAAATTAGGATAAACCCCTGTAATACTAGCTGCCGCTGGACTACCTGGTAATCCTGTAGTTACCGTACCTATTGTAAATGTCACGTTACCTGGAACAACATTTTGAGCAGGACAACACCATGGCGCTGGACGATAATTCTTTTGGAAATTTGCAACTATGCATCTTGCTCTTTCAACGTTATTCATTTTCCCCTCCCTCTATTATAAAATATGATGGAGAGATTTTTTTGAAAAGTGTAAATAACTATAATCAATTTAGTTTTAATTTTTTATAACATTTATCAAAAATTTCTAAAAACTTGTTAAGTTCATCAAAAGTAGTTAAATGGGAAAGACTAATTCTTATACTACTTTTACTTCTTTCTAAATCTTTAGTTAATTCATATACGTTTAAAGAATAACTATCAGCATCGCTACAAGCTGTTTTAGTAGATATATAAATATCATATTCTTCTAATGCATGTAACATTGTTTCTGCTTTTATTCCTAAAATACTTATATTTAATATATGAGGTATAGAATATTTATTAGTATTAATTTTAACATCAGGATATTTTTTTAAATTATCTACTAAATAATCATTTAATTTTTTTACATAATTATAATTATTTTGAATATCGTTAGTGGCAAGTCTTAATGCCTTTGACATTGATACTATTAAAGGATGGGCTGGCGTACCACTTCTGTAAATAGTTGTTGATTTTCCTCCATGAATTAATGGTTCTAATGAAATTTTTTCTTTTTTTATTAATATTCCTATTCCTTTTAAACCATAAATTTTATGAGCAGATATACTAGCTAAATCAATATTATCTAAATTAATATTTATTTTACCTATACTTTGAGTTAAATCAACGTGAAAAAAACAAGAATATTTTTTTAATATTTTAGCTATTTCTTCAATTGGTTCACTTATTCCTATTTCACTATTAACTGCGGTTATAGATACTAATATCGTATCTTTTCTAATTAAATTTTCTAAATCTATTAAATCAACTTGACCATATTCATTACATTTTACATAGGAAATTTCAAAACCTAAACTCTCTAAATATTTTATCGTTTCATTTATTGAAGAATGCTCATATTTTGTCGTAATTATATGTTTTCCTCTTTCTTGATATTTAAAAGCAATACCTTTTATAGCTAAATTATTTGCTTCTGATGAACTACTTGTATATATTATTTCATCATTTTTAACATTCAATATTTTAGCTATTTGCGAAGTTGCAGAGGAAATTAATTTGTTAATATTAAGTCCTAATTTATGTAAACTATTTGCATTACCTGGAAAATTTAAACAGGCTTTATCAAAGCTTTCTAATACTTCTTTATTAACAGGAGTTGTTGCACTATAATCTAAATAAATCATTAAAATCTTTCTTTCTTTTTAAGATTATAACATAGTTTAAAAAAAAAGAAAACTTTATGTTTTCTTAATTTTCATATATTATGATTAGTATATGATAATGTCTTAAGTGTTAGTATTTGAAAATGTCTCAAAACTAATATATTATAGTCACTTTGGGTGACACAATGAGAAAGGTAAATTTAAGAATGAAAGAACAAGAAAAATATGTTGTTATCAAAGAACTAGTTGATCATAATGGTAACAAAAATCGAGCTAGTCAAAAACTCGGTATATCTAGAAGACAAATTGATCGTCTTATTATTACTTATAAGGAGAAAGGCAAATCTGGTTTTATACATGGTAATCGTTCCAAGAAACCTGTTAATACTTTAGATAAGTCAATCTCCGAAAGTATTATACTACTTTATAAGAATAAATACTATGATTTTAATTTTAATCATTTTAAAGATTTTTTAGAAGAAAAAGAAAATATTAAAGTATCTTACAAATATATTTATAATATTCTAACCAAAGAAGGTATTTTATC
>CANRDZ010000076.1 GCA_947629465.1 uncultured Bacilli bacterium
TTCCTAACATTAATATTAATACACTTACTATACTTGTAATTACATATTTCTTATTCATATTTTTCCCACCTTTTCAGTTTAAACAACGCAAAAAACACACACAAAAATTCTATGTGCGTACAAAAAATTTACGTGAACAAAAATATGAATTTTTACTTGTTAATAAGTATTATGGATACATTTTACTTATGGATACTAAATGAAAGAAAGTCCCTAAAATTGGTACTTTTTTCTTTTTTTGTATCCATAATAAACATAATAATATGATAAGATTAATTTGTGAAATAAAGGAGGTATGATAAAATGATTTCACAAATTAGTCAGAGAACATCTGAACTTTCAAAAGAATATTTTAAATATTCTGAATATCTAAATACGTTAGATATTAAAAACGAAACTAAAGATTGGAGGTTAAAACATATTCGGGGTTTTGATTATTATTTAAAGAATAATGGTATAACACTTCATAATTTAACACCAAAAAATGTATATGATTATATGAATAGTATTTCAAATTTATCTTCAAGAACCAAAGAGAATCGTGCAGTTTGTATTCGCTATTTTCTTAATTTCCTTTTTAAAGAAAAAATAGTAAAATTTGATGGCTATCATGTATTTCCTAAAATAAAGCATCAAGTTTATTCAACTATACCAAGTTATTATAGTGATAAGGAAATAAAAAGCCTAATAAAAAGTGTAAATAGAAATGATGCATTTGGAAAAAGAGATTTTGCAATTTTACTATTATTAGTAACTTATGGAATAAGATTAAAAGATTTAATAAATCTTTCTTATGATAATATACATTGGAACGATAATAAAATTGTAATAATACAATCAAAAGATCAAGAAATAAATGAATTTCCATTAACAGAAGAAATAAAATATGCAATTTTAGATTATTTAAAAAATGAAAGAGGTAATATAAAATTACCATACATATTTCTAACTAATAAAAATAAGCAAATTAGTTCTGGAGAACTTTTTAATATTGTAAATAAATATTTTAAAAAAGCTAATATAAATACATATGGTAAACACCACGGAGCACATTCATTAAGACATAGTTTAAGTGTTTCGCTATTAAGTAATGGTATTGGTATTGGAGACATTTCAAAAGTACTAGGACATAATCAAATTGAAACAACGAAAGAATATCTTAGAGTTGATTTACAGCAATTAAAAAAGATATCTTTGGAGGTACCGAAGTGGGAAATTTAAGTGGTCCATTCAAAGATATTATTCCTAACTTTCGAAATTACAAAAAAAGTTTAGGTTATAAATATGATAACATAAATCAATTTTATAAGATAGATAAAATATTGTATGAAAATAATATTCAAAATTTGAATAATACAAAATTGATATTTGATATTTTAGTTAATAATGAAAAAAATGATTTAAAAAAGAAAAATAATTATGAAGCATTAAAACAACTTTATAATTTTATGGAAATCATAGGTTATAAAAACTTGTATTTTGAAACACTTTATTTTAATGAAACTCCTAATTTTAAAGCTACTATTTTAACACATAAACAACTACTTTCTTTTTTTACAAAACTTGATAGTTTTTGTAAAAATCTAAACAAACCAGAGTGTTATATTTATCCAGTTTTATTTAGGTTACTTTATAGTAATGGTTTAAGAATAAGTGAAGCATTGAATCTTAAAATTAGTCAGATTTCCCTAGAAAATCAATGGATTTACATAGAACAAGCAAAAGAAAATATTACAAGAAAACTGCCATTATCTAGTAGTATGAAAATTGTATTAGAACAATATTATTCTAAGATTTCTATAAAAAAACAAATATATTTATTTGAAATAAACAATAGTAAATTACCAAAGTCTAAAGTTGATACGATATTTAAAAAGATATTAGAAAATTTTGAAGTATCATTTAGAATACATGATTTAAGGCATCTAATGGCAGTTACTAGTTTTAATTTACTATATGATAAAGGTTATAAAGAGGACTGGATATTATATTATTTACATATTTATTTAGGACATAAAAGTATTTCAAGTACAGAATATTATTTACAACACACAGAAAAAAGATATAAGAAAACAGTTAAAAAAATTGCTGAAGTATATCCAGATATTTTTCCAAAACTGGGAGGTGTAGATAATGAATAATCAGCTTTCATATTACATACAACAGTTTTTCCAAGAATATTTACCATCTATTAGAAACTATTCATCTAATACAATTGTAACTTATAAATTTGCATTTTTAGATTTAATTAAAATGCTTAAAACGAAGAATATTGATATTGAAAATTTTAATGTTGGTGATTTTAATATTGATTTAGTAAATGAATTTATTGTTTATTTAAAAAATAAAAATTTAAAAGCAAAAACAATAAATATTAAACTTTCTGCATTAAAAAGTTTTGCTTCATTTCTTCAATTTAAAAATTTAGGAGTATTTGAATCATGCACAAATATAAGAAATATTAAACCATTGAAAGAAGAAATGACTTTACCCGAATACTATTCTGTAAAAGAAATATCATATTTGTTAAATTCAATAGATAGATCTAAGAAAAATGGTCTAAAACAACTAGCAATTTTAACTATATTATATGATGGTGCTTTAAGAGTATCAGAATTATGTAATTTAAGAAAAAAGGATGTTTTATTTAGTGGAAAGAATATATCAATTTATATAGAAAAGACTAAAAATAAACAACCTAGAACTATATTACTTGATGAAAATGCTTCATTGATAGTTAGAAAATATTTAGAAAATTATAAAAAAGAAGATGAAGAATATCTTTTTTCAAATAACTTAAATAAACAATATACTAGAAATGGAATTTATAAATTATTAAAAAGAACTGTGGAGCATGCTAAAAATTTATGTAAAGATAATACATTTTTTAAATCAAAAGTACATCCACATATTTTAAGACATAGTAAGGCAACACATATGGTAGATGCAGGAATTGATATAATTATAATAAGAGATTTTTTAGGACATAAATCAATTAATTCAACTCAAATATATACACACATTTCCAAAAAGAGACAAGAAGAAATTTTAATAAATAATATTAAAAATAAAAAAATTAGTGTTCCAAGAACAAAGACAGAAAAGCAAAATTTAGAGTCATGGTTAAAAAATAACTTATAAAATTAGCTGTTTATTATGGATACAAAAAAAAGAAGAAAGTGCCGATTTTAGGGGCTTTCTTTCATTTAGTATCCATAAGTAAAATGTATCCATAATTATTA
>CANRDZ010000077.1 GCA_947629465.1 uncultured Bacilli bacterium
TAATTCTTTGTTAAATTTACGAATTTCTTCTACCACTTGGTCACCATGAATAGGAGTCATAATAAAGTCTAAAAGCAATAAATCAAAATGTTCATTTTTGATTCGCTCTATGGCTTCTAGTGGATTAGTAATTCCCGTAATTTGATAGCCATCCCTTCCTAAAAACACGGCTAAAGAATCTAAAACACCAGGTTCATCATCCACGCAAAGAATCTTATAACCATTAGAAGCTTGTTCATTGATATTTTTTCTCATAGAATCCCCCCTAATCTACAACAATTATATTCATAAAATGACATAAAATCAATAGGATTTTCAAAAAAAGATAAAAATATGGCACAAAAAAAGAGCGTTTGTAAAAACGCTCTTAAAATTATTAATTTAATGGTATAGTAATATCAAATCTAGTTCCTTTTCCCTCTTTGGATTCAAAAGTCATTTTACCGTTAAAATGGGCACGTATGTTGGAATAAGACATAAATAAACCAAGTCCAGTTCCGTTTTTTCCTTTTGTAGTAATCATTTCTTTAAACAATTTATCTTGCACTTTTTGAGGCATTCCACAGCCATAATCTTGTATTGTGAAAATAACATCATTATTTTTTACTTTAATAATAAAGTCAATATTTTTATTAGTTTGTCCATTGTATGCCTGAATTGCATTAGAAATAATGTTATTAATAACTTGTACTAAACTATTAATATTTCCTTTAATAGATAGCGTATCTGGAACTAGCACAGAAGTATTTAAATCTATTAAAGCATTTTTTAGTTCATGTTTCATTAAAACATCAACGTGTGTTAATAACTCGGAAATTGTAAAGGATTCGTTTGTGGTCTCTGCAAAGGCAACAGCTTGACCTTTAACTGCTGTAATAACATCAGACATATAAGAGGTATGTGTTTGTATTTTTTCAATCCATTCATTCATATCTTTTACAATGGCGTGGTGGTCTTCATTTGTTACTGTTGGATCTCCTATTGAAATATCGTATTCTTTTGTTAAATCCTTTAGACCCTCAGCAGCACCAGATATAGACATAATAGGCGTTTTTAAGTTATGTGCAATACCACCAATCATTTGACCTAAAGATGCTAAACGTTCCTTTTCCATTAACATATTTTGATTATTTTCAATAGTATTTCTATCGTTTACGTGCTGAGTAACATCTTTTAGTAAAACTAATGTCCCTAAAAAGCTATTTTTAGAGAAAATACCACTTGCTTCAATATTAAAATATTTATCTTTAATTTTCATTTCTCTTTTTACTAATATTGTTTCTTCTGTTGTTTTACATTTGTCTAAAATCGAATGAATGAAATCTGCATCCAATCCATCTAATTTTCTAGAAGAAGCAAATTGAATGAAATTAGCATTTCTAACATCTGCTGTGGACAATTTGAATGTTTTAATAAAGGTATTATTAAAATCTGTTATATTTCCGTCCTCATTTACAACCAAAAAACTATCAGACATTCTATCTACAATTCTTTGCATTGCAATTGGAGTAACGCTTAAAAGTTTAAATTTAAAAATAGCAATCGTATAAAAGAAAATAGTAAAAGCAAAGGATATTGGTGTTATATAAATTGTCATAGGAATAATATTAAAAGTTCCAAGAAGATTAATGACAATAGGAAATAAAGATCCTATAACAATTAATATTGATTGCTTTGAGAAAAACCCTGCATTTTTAATAGAATACTTTAATAGTAAAAAGATTCCTAATATTAAAAAGAAATATGTATAAATTAAATGTATTGTAGCATAAGGCCCAGTAATGGTTTCACTTAAATTAATTGAATAAACCTCGTAAAATAAATGATGAATATCATTGGTCCATAGTACAAACAAAGAGATAACCGGAATAATAAACAATAAAGCATAACTCTTTTTAAATTTAATTTTAGTATTAATAAATATTAAACTCGTAAAGAATATTGCCAAAGGCAAAAAGCATGTACCAATATACATGAAATATTCAAAAAATATTAATGGTATGTGATAGTACAAGTTTAACCAATATTGTAAAACTAAAAATAAGCAAATCCAGAATAAGATAATTATATTAATAATGAAAATTGTTTTTATTTGACTTTTTTGCACTTTTTTATTTATATACATTAATAATATGACAAATACAAATAATAATATTTCTAATAATCCAACATAAAAAATCATAATAAAACTCCTTTACTTTATATTAACATTTAAATAACCAATATTACCTAAATATTTAAAATAATTTCTCATATAATTGATATCAATATAAGGCCATTCAAAGCCGATTTTTTCTAAAAATGTTTTAGAAAAATCGCATTTTACTTTTACCTTAGATTCATAAATTAAATGCTTATTATTTTTATCAAAATCATTGATAATACCTTCAATATACATCTTTTTATTTTCATCTGCAAGTAAATCATTAATAATATTAATAAATTTTTCCTCGGAAACAAGCTTTATATCTATATTTAAAGCATCCATCATTTCAAACAATCTGTCTAAATAAACTCGTTTTTCATTCATAAGATGAAATACAGTATAATTTGGATTAAAATGCTTTGCAATTTCTATAATGGCATCTCCACAATAGTCAATAGGGGTAAATTCAGCATATAGTTCTAACATATAATCAGGAACATACCCTATTTGT
>CANRDZ010000078.1 GCA_947629465.1 uncultured Bacilli bacterium
AATTATATATTCACCCTAACCTGGGCGGAAAAAGCAAATATATAAAGTGTCTTATTCTATTGGTAGATTTTTAGCCCTACCTTCAGACAATATTAGTGACTAGAATAATGCACCACATGTTAATTATAGCAAATCAGCCAGCAAATGTCAAGTTGTGTCAAAATTAGCTATTATAATTAATTTTATGTTGCTTTTTTTAAAAAATTAAAAAAAGGAAAAATTTCTTTTCCTAATTTTTTGTTATTCTAATTTGTATTGTTCTAGTTACAGCATAACTAACTAAAGGATTAGTATTTTCTATTTTTACCGGAACCTCATGTGTTCCTTCACCCAAACCAGATAAATCTACATATGCTTTAATGTTTCCAGCTTCTATAGCATTTATATTAGACTGAACACCTTTAACTTGAACTTCTGTTCTTCCTTGAGAAATAATAGTTGCACTATAACCATCTGCCAAATATTTATGATTAATTGAACTTACTTCAACTGTTTTTTGTTCCTCATCACCAAAAGTTACTGATATAGAAGCATTTTTATCACTAACATATCTTACTCCTTTTGGCTTTACAATTACAACTGTATAGTTTTTAACAGATTCTGAACCTAAACCATCTACATTAATAGTTACAGGGACAGAATTAATATCTTTAATTTCTTCTTCATCGCCATAAATATTAACCGAATAACTAGCCTTATTATTAATTAATATAGAAGCAATTGCTTTACCACTAACCAGTGATCCAGTAGTGGAAACCGAAATTGGAACAGATTTCATATAGCTGCTTAAAACCAAATTACCCGTTAAAGTACCTTCAACAATTTCAACATTTTTAATTATTTCTCCATCTTTATCATAAGCAACTAAAGGAATATTTGACAATGTATAAGTACCAGCATCAGTAAAATCTTTGTTTGACAAATCAATCAAAGCTTTAATTGATGAAATTCTATCAATAGCATCTTGACTTCCTTTAACAACTACTTCATTTGAATCAAGTGTTACACTAGAAACGCTTAATTTTTTATCTAAATTGTCTGTTCCTACTAAATCATAAGTAACCGTTTTACGATCGCTAACTAAATCCTTTATTGTAACAGTTAAATAAGAAGGATTTAAAATATAATCAACAGATCCTAAATTTTTTGAGTAGGTAAATGCAACTTTATATGTTCCTGGTTTAGTATATTTAGATAAATCTAAATCAACACTAAATTCCCCTAATTGTTTAGCTAAATATATATCTTCTTTATTTCCCGTTATTGTAATATTAATAGTTTTAGGGACATTTTCAACTACAAAAACACCTTCATTATAAATTAAATTAACAGGAACATTTTTTATAACCCCAGCTTCTGTACTTACCAAACTAATAACTTTATGATCGATAATAAAAAAGCATATTACTGCAAAAATTAACGATAAAATTATCAAAAATTGAGGCCTATTTAAAAGTTTATTAAAATTAACATTATTTCCACTAGTTGATTTAGATATATTATAAACTAATCTACTTATAGGCATAATTATAATTTTATCTATAAATTTAAGAAATGATTCAATGATAACGTACAACATTTTTCCAAGTTTCTTAAAGAATTTAATCATTTTCATCACCACTTTCATCTTCTCCAGCTTCAAAGAAGACTTCTTCTTTCGGACTTAATTCTTCAATTAATTTCATTCTAAATTCATCTAAAGTTAAATTATAATTAATTTCATTATTGCAAGCTATAGAAATTCTTCCATTTTCTTCTGAAACAATCAAAGCAATAGCATCACTTTCTTCAGCTATTCCTAAAGCGGCTCTATGACGAGTACCTAACCTTTTACTTACACTAGGATTCATACTAGTTTTAAAAACTGCTGATGCACATGTTATTCTATCTCCTTGAATAATTACACCACCATCATGTAAAGGTGAATTTGGGAAGAAAATAGATTCTAATAAATCATCAGATAGATCTGCATATATTTTAGTAGCATTTTCAATATATTCTTGTAAAGATACTTCCCTTTCAATTACTATTAAAGCACCAATACGATTCTTTTTAAAATATTCTATAGATTTCATGATTTCATAAACAACTTTTTCTCTTTCATCTACAGTAAGTATTTTATGACGCCCTAATAATTGAGTTCGACCTAAACTTTCTAAAACACTTCTAATTTCTGGTTGAAATATTACTATAATGGCAAGAGGCCCCCAAGAAACAATATATTGAAGTAAAACCCCTACAGTATATAAATTAAGTAAATCACTTAATATTTTAACTATTAAAATAATAACTACGCCTTTAACGATTAAAGCAAGTTTTATATTATTTTTTACATTCTTTAATATATAATAAAATGCTAACCACACAATACATATGTCAATTATTTTTGTAATGACCCCCCATATTGTCGTTAAACTCATTATTTCACTCCTTAATTCTTAACCACTTAATTATAACAAATTTTTTTCAAAATAAAAAGTCCTTATTGGACTTCTATATCTTTATATTAATTGAAAAAGTAAAATTCAGAGAAACATAATAAAATGACATTAAGTATTGCAATGCTTTTAATACAGAAA